>JARRJX010000547.1:0-2560 GCA_037388645.1 Chloroflexota bacterium | reverse complement strand
GTGGAAGGAGAAATTTGTAAAAAGTGAAAAAACTTCTACCGTCGGCACCGGGATAGGTCGGGCGGCTGATCACGGTGGTCAGCACGCTCAAGGTGGGGTCGAACTCGCGCACGCCGTGCTCGCGGAAGGCCGTGTCCATCAGCAGATAGCTGCCCGCCTGGACTTCGGTCACCCCGTCCACCGCGGAGGCGAAGCGGTAGGTGAACGTCCCGCTCCCGCTGACGATCTCGACGTCGATCCCGGCCTCCTCGACGTATTTCCGGGTGTCGGCCAGCAGTCTGTTGGCCTTGAGGGACAGCGGCTCGCGCTGTTCCTCGTTCACCTTCAACGTGCAGTGGCCGTCGTAGCCCATCAACCCCTTGAAGCGCAGGCCCGGTTTGCTCAGGACGAGCCGGACAAGCGCCAGGGCTGGCTCGAAAGGTGCAACGCCGCACCGGTTGTGGCCGATGTTGACCTCGACAAGCACGCCGATCGAGGCTTCCTGCTCCTGGGCGGCCTGGGAGAGCGGCTCGACGTTTTCCCGGCTGTCGACGCCCACTTTGACGTCGCAGCGGCGCGCCAGCGCGGCAAGCCGCCGGAGTTGGCCCGCCCCGGCCACCTCGTTGGCGATCAGGATGTCCGCGATGCCCGCCTCGGCGAGCACTTCGGCCTCCGAGACCTTGGCGCAGGTCATCCCGATCGCCCCGGCCTCAAGCTGCATGCGAGCCAGTTGGGGGGTTGCCCTGAACAGCTTGACGTGTGGCCGTAAGCCGACCGGCCTGTCTGCCAGGAAGTCGACCATGCGCCGGAGGTTGCGCTCGGCGCTGCCGATGTCCAGCAGCAAGGCGGGGGTCTGGACGTCGCTGAGAGGCGTGCCTGTTTGAACGTCATCTGGGCGCATGAGTGCTCCTGCGGATTGTCGGACGGGAGAGTCCATCGGGGTGAGGCCGGACTAGTCTGGCCGCCGCCCCGGTAACGAGGCCATTATATCCTATAATGAGGCCGCCCGACGTCCGGCACAAGAGAGACGGTACATACGGAATCTTACTTGACCGGCCCGATAACCTATGCAAGAATCCAGCAGCCTTGTTTTGTGCGGGGCAGCATGGCCGGGATGAAGGGCTGATGGGCGCAGCGCAGTAAATTAGAGGACGATAGATTTGCCAAATTCTAGAAATGGGCCTACCGAGCTTGACCAGGCTCTGGCCGGTTACCTCCTCTCCCTCAACCCCGGTGACCAGCTTCTCAGCATCCGCAAGCTCGCCGAATTGTACGACGCCAGCGTCGGCTCGATCTCGACCGTGATCAACGCGCTCGAAGAGATCGGGGCGGTGTCTATCAGTCGGCGCGGGCACCTGGGGTCGTTCCTGGAAGAGAAGTCGATCGGCGCGCTATGGCACGCCGCCATGGACGGACCGATGGTGATCGGCCTCACCCTGCCTTCCTTCAGCAAGTGTGAGGGGTTGGCGACCGCGATCTACTCGCTGTTGAACGGAGCGGGGATCGAGACCTACCTGATCTTCATGCGAGGCTCCGCGAACCGCCTCAATGCCTTACGGAACGGCCACTGCCACGCTGTCGTCATGTCGGCGCTGGCGGCGGATAAGCTCACCGGCCCCGACGAGGCCGTCATACTAGAGCTTCCGCCGGAGACCTTCACCGGCGAGCACCGGGTCTTCTACCGGGACACGGCCCAGGACACGGCCCATCCGTGGAAGGTGGCTATTGACCCGGAATCGCTGGACATCAGATACCTCACTGAAATGGAATTCGCCGATAGCAACGTCGAATTCTGCAAAATGACGTTTACCCAGATTGACCTTCATATGGAGGACAGCCCCGTCGACGCGGCCATTACCACCAGCGACTTCCTGGAGCGGCTGACCAGCAAAGGCATCGCCTCACGCCCCCTGTCCCCGAAGGTTCGCGCCATTGTTGGAGACCGGGTGACCTCCGCAACGTTGGTCATCAACGCAAAAGCCTCCACCGTCAGAATCGTTCTGCAAGAGATTCTAGAACCGAAAAAGATATTGGAGATTCAACAGGAAGTCATTGATGGGCGAATGGTTCCCAGATATTGAACAGGTGGGACAGGTGAAGTGATGGCTAACTCGATTGGATGGGGGTGATGGGGTAAACGGCGTGCTCTTGAGCCAAAAGCATATCCCATCACTGCATGAAACTCAATCCAACTCTCCTCGAAATCACTCTGGCTTTCCTGGTCAACCTATCCGTCTACCTGTGGGTCAAGCACGGGAAACGCCTCGTGCGTTGGTGGAAGGAAATGCACACCCGTCACCGGCGACCACGCCAACTGCGACCCCGAGAGCCAGCAGACTGTCCTCAGTGTGCAACCGGTGTTCATTGGCTGCCCAGACATCCCCGGCGGGAAGTCGTTCCCGGGTTACAGGTCAAGAGCCCGCGCGGGCGAAAGAAACAGATCGATACAAGTGGGCATGGATGCTTGAATCCATTGTGCTCCTACTTTGGCATCGCCGCCCCGACCATCCATGCGCTGGTCAGCAATGGCAGCCGGGGGATCAACCGGGACCTTTACTTCAAGTGCCAGGCTGTGGGTGGG
>JARRJX010000546.1:0-2563 GCA_037388645.1 Chloroflexota bacterium | reverse complement strand
CCGCGAACGCTTTCAGCCAATAGAACGGTGCGGCCAAGGTGGTTGCCGCCCGCACCTGGACACCGTCGACCAATCAGGAAAATGGTTCATGACCCCTCCTAAATGGCATTTGCCCGAAGACCGCTTCCTTGGCGTCGATCCGGCTCAGCGTCGGATTGCGCGGGAATTGTATGAAACGGTGGCCGATCTGCCGATCGTCAGCCCGCATGGGCATGTCGATCCCTGGCTCTTCGCCGATGAAGACGCCTCCTTCGGGACGCCCACAGAGCTGCTCATCATCCCCGACCACTACGTGTTCCGGATGCTCTACTCGCAGGGTATCCCGCTGGAATCGCTGGGCGTGCCCCGCGTTGACGGCAGCCCGGTGGAGGACGATCACCGCAAAATCTGGCAACTCTTTGCCGATCACTTCTATCTCTTCCGGGGGACGCCAACCGGTGCCTGGCTGGCCCACGAGTTACACGTCGTGTTTGGCGTCGAGGAGAAGCTGACCGGCGCGACCGCCCAGGCCATCTACGACCAGATTGAAGCGCAGCTTGCGACCCCGGCGTTCCGTCCACGCGCCTTGTTTGACCACTTCAACATCGAGGTGTTATGCACGACCGGCGCGGTAACCGATTCGCTGTCCTATCACCAGGCTATTCGTGACTCCGGGTGGGCAGGCGATGTCCGGCCCACGTTCCGCCCGGATGCCGTGGTGAACCTGGATGCGCCGGGATGGAGAGCGAGCATCGACGCTTTGAGTGAGGCGACGGGCGTCACCATCCATTCGTACCCCACCTTCATCCAGGCGCTTGAAGCGCAGCGGAGCTTCTTCAAAAAGATGGGGGCCGTCGCCACCGATCACGCGGCGGTATCGGCGTATACGGTGGAATTGAGCGGTTCGGAGGCGGATGCTATCTTCCAATGCGCCCTAAAGGGCCAGGCGACGCCCGACGACGCGCATCGTTTCACCGCACAGATGATCATGGAGAATGCTCGCATGAGCATCGAAGACGGCCTGGTGATGCAGTTCCATGTGGGGGCGATCCGCAACCACAATCGGGCCGTTTTTGACGCCTTCGGCTCGGACATGGGCGGCGACATCCCACAGCGCGCCGAGTTCACCCACAACCTGCGCGCCCTGTTAAACAAATACGGTACCGACCCGCGCCTGACTTTCATCGTCTTTACCCTGGACGAATCGGCCTACGCGCGCGAGCTTGCCCCTCTGGCCGGGCATTATCCGGCCATGAAACTGGGGCCGCCCTGGTGGTTCCACGACAGCATCAACGGCATGCTGCGCTACCGCGACCAGGTGATGGAAACCGCCGGTTTGTACAATACGGTCGGGTTTAACGACGACACGCGCGCTTTCCCCTCCATCCCGGCCCGCCACGACCTGTCACGCCGGGTTGACGCTAATTGGATCGCCGGGCTGGTCGTTCAAGGTATCGTCGATATGGACGATGCTTACGAGATGATCCACGATACCGCCTACCGGCTGGCAAAGCAGGCTTACAAGTTGGGGGACCCATAGGAGCAGGCTGCCGGTCTACCATGCCTGCTGACGAGTTCTGCTGAACGCTTTTAACTGGCAATCAGGGGGAATAATAACGCTTGATTGAGTGGCAGGTTTAGCGATTGGATGAAGGCTTGCAGGTCAGGCCATAGTTGAGCGATGGACTTGAGCATGAGGCACCTCACAGAACAGGATTCTGCACGGTGTAGGCTCACCCCTCTTACGCTCAAATCCATGTATACTGATGACAATGAAGGTCCAGCCTGGAGGAACTTTGCTAACTGACATCGATTTTCCGATGGGCACAATCTACCCGGATTCCCTGGCGGAGGGGGACGGCTCGACCTGCTTCCTGGCCCGCCTGAGCGAGGATGGGGCGCGCCGTCTGGGGGTTATCGGCGATGCGGCGGGCTTTGAGCAAGTCGACCTGATCGAGGACTTTGCCCTCTGCCCGCTGACGGCCCATAACGCTGCCACGCTCCGTGCGCGTCTCCCCTGGCTCAACCCGGTTCCGCTGGGCATGCAGACCTCCTTCGGCTTTGGCGACCGGATCGGCTGTGCGACGCCCGGACACGTCCAGGCGCTGCGTCAGGCCGACCCGTCCGGCGCGGTCGCGCCGATCTTCGCCCAGCAGTCGGTGCGGGAGAACGCGCGCACCGGGCGCACGCCGCAGGAAGTACTCGACGACGCGACCTGGGGAGTCATTCAGGTGGGGTGGCGCGGGCCGTGGGGCGCGGACGCTGACCACGTGAAAGAGGTAAGTGACCTCGCCCCCTTCGTGGCTGCCGGGTACACTTTTTACACCGTAGACCCCAGCGACCACGTCGACAACGCTGCCCAGACCGACTCGCCCGACACGCTCCGACATAAAACCGAAGCGCTGCCCTGGGACACGCTCCAGAGCAGCTACCCGGAGATGGTCTCGCGCTACTGCGCAGGGTCGATCCGCCTGGACAGCCTGACTCTCGAATTCGCAGAGGCGATCCTGAGCCGGGCGCTGGCGAAGTATGGGCGCGCGCTGGCCCATACGGTCACCATTGCCCGGGAATTAGCCGCGCGGAT
>JARRJX010000545.1:0-2568 GCA_037388645.1 Chloroflexota bacterium | reverse complement strand
TTTACGCCCACCCCCTCGCCAGTCCGCCCGCCCACTCCGATCGCCCCGTTTGTGCCCCCGCTCCCGTCCGGTATGCGCTCCTCACCGCCGCGGCCCTGCCGCGCGTGCCCCTGGGCCTTACCCCCGCTCCTGACACCACGACCGCCCCCCTTAGGGGCGTCTGGTCTCAGGGGCGGCAGGCTCAGTGGCGGGCGGTGTCGCCGCCGTGCCGCTTCCTCCCCCCTCACGTTTGCACCGGCCTCACTCCCAAAGTACAATGCCCACATGGCAAAAGCTCCCCCAATCATTACACTGCTCACCGACTTCGGGACGCGCGACGGCTACGTCGGCGTGATGAAAGGCGTAATACTGGGCATCCTGCCCGACGCACAGCTCGTCGACATCACGCACGAAGTCAACCCGCAAGACCTCCACCAGGCCGCCCTGATCCTCTCCGACGTATACCGCTACTTCCCCCCCTCGACCGTGCACCTGGTGGTCGTCGATCCGGGGGTGGGCAGCCAGCGGCAGCCGATCGCGCTGGAGACCGCGCGCGGGCGTTTCATCGCGCCGGACAACGGGGTGCTGACCCACGTCTGCATGGCCGAGGAGACCTGCCACGCCGTGGCGCTCACCGACAGCGCATACTGGCTCCCCACGCCAAGCCGCACTTTCCACGGGCGTGACATCTTCAGCCCGGCAGCCGCACACCTGGCAAAGGGCGTGCCGCTCGACGACCTGGGAACGCCCATCGAAGAACTGGCCTTGCTGAAGCTCCCGCCGCTCTCAATCACGCCGGACAGCATCCAGGGGGAGGTGATCCGGGTGGACCACTTCGGGAACGTCCTGACGAACATCCTGCCCCTGCATTGGGAGGACGAAGCGATGCTGGTCTTCGAGCCGTCAGAGGGTGAGGGCGACCAACCAGGCACGCCGCTGCGCATAGCCGCCGATTCGACGATGGTGACCTTCGGCTGGCAGAACCTGACCGGCATCCACCACAACTACAGCGAGGTCGAGGCGGGCCAGCGGCTCGCGCTGGTGGGGAGCGGCGGCGAGCTGGAGATCGCGATCAACCAGGGCGACGCCCGGACTGCCCTGAGCATCAACGTGGGAGACCCCGTCACCCTCTACTTCAAGCCTGCCGCCCCTTAGCCCGACCGACCACCGGGAGAACCTTCCAGATGGACCGCTTCATCATTCAAGGCGGCGTGCCGCTCAAGGGCACGATCACCGCCAGCGGCAACAAAAACGCCGCGCTCAAGCTCTTCCCCGCCTGCCTGCTCACCGAGGAGCCAGTCACCCTGCACAATGTGCCCGACATCGACGACGTGAACTCGATGATCGAGATCATCAGCCGGTTAGGGGTGGAGGTCGAGCGGGTCAAGCCGAACAGCTGGCGAGTCCAGGCGAAGACGATCACCTCGCACGTCGTCGACCGCGAGCTGGCGACCCGCATCCGGGCGAGCATCGTGCTGGCCGGGCCGCTGCTGGCGCGCCTGGGGCAGCTCGAGCTGCCCCCGCCCGGCGGCGACGTGATCGGCAAACGGCGAGTCGACACCCACATGCTGGCCCTGATGGCGCTGGGCGCGCAGTTCGACCTGAACGACACGTTCCGGCTCTCCACCAAGGGCCTGCAAGGGGCGGATATCCTGCTCGACGAAGCGAGCGTAACGGCGACCGAAAACGCGATCATGGCCGCGACGCTGGCAAAGGGCACCACCATACTGCGCAACGCGGCCTCCGAGCCACACGTGCAGGACTTATGCAATTTCCTGAACACGCTCGGCGCGCAGATCGAGGGGATCGGCTCGAACGTACTGACCATCCAGGGCGTCGAGCGGCTCTCCGGCGGCGAGTTCAGCGTGGGGGCGGATTACCTGGAGGTAGGCAGCTTCATCGGGGCGGCGGCGGTGACCGGCGGCAGGGTGCGCATCCAGAACGCCTCGCCGGAACACCTCCAGATGATCGCGCAGGTCTTCAACCGGCTGGGCGTGCACTGGGAGAGCGAGGGGAACGACGTGATCGTGCCGGAATACCAGCCGCTCAAGGTGATCCCCGACCTGGGTGACCGCATCCCGGAGATCAAAGCGCAGCCCTGGCCCGCCTTCCCCAGCGACCTGATGAGCATCGCGCTGGTGGTCGCCACCCAGGCGACGGGCACGGTACTTTTCCACGAGTGGATGTACGACAGCCGCTTCTACTTCGTCGACAAGCTGGTCTACATGGGGGCGCGGGTGGTGCTGTGCGACCCGCACCGCTGCCTGATCCAGGGGCCGAGCAGGCTACAGGGCGAGATCGAGCGGATCACCAGCCCGGACATCCGGGCCGGGATGGCGCTGCTGCTGGCGGCGCTGTGCGCCGAAGGGACAACGGTGATCCGACAGATCGGGCAGATCGACCGAGGCTATGAAAACGTGGATGGCAAGCTGCGCGAGCTAGGAGCCAAGATCGAGCGCGTGCCAGAGGAGTAAGCTAACCGGGTCACGTTTAACGGCATGCCACGTCCCTACGCGGCAACGTACCAGGATTCTGTCTCTGCGGGCGTTTTATGGGTGATGGGGCGATCACCTAAAACCAAGCCATTGT
>JARRJX010000544.1:0-2570 GCA_037388645.1 Chloroflexota bacterium | reverse complement strand
GATTTTTCAAACGCCCCCTTGCAGCCATCGCAGCAGAAGTAGTAGGTCTTGCCCTTGTACTCCGACTTCGACTCCCAGTTACCTAACTCGGTCGTCATGCCACAGACGACATCCCAAACTTGAGCCATTTCAGCCTCCATAGTGTAATTGGTTAAATCTTTTTACGTCTCAGGCGCAGCGAATTACTCACCACGCTCACCGAACTAAATGCCATGGCAAACGCCGCCAGGATCGGGTGTAGCTGACGCAAGATTTCCGGTGCCCAGGCTGCGCCAGCCAGCGCGCCCGCCGCGATAGGGATCAAGACCGTGTTGTAGCCAAAGGCCCAGAACAGGTTCTCCTTGATAGTGCGGATCGACGCCCTGCTCAGGCGCAGCGCCTCTGGCACGGCGCGCAGGTCGCCACGCATCAGCGTCACGTCCGCCGTCTCCATCGCCACGTCCGTGCCCGTCCCGATCGCGATCCCGACGTCCGCCTGGGCCAGCGCCGGGGCGTCGTTGATGCCATCCCCGACCATGCCCACGACGTAGCCCTGCTCCTGCATCTTTTTGACGTAGGCGGCTTTTTCTGCCGGGAGCACCTCGGCGTAGACGGCGTCCACACCCGCCTCGGCGGCTATCGCCTGCGCCGTCGCTTGGTTGTCGCCCGTGATCATCGCCACGTGTACCCCCAGGCGGCGCATCTCGGCGATTGCCTCCCGGCTGCCCTCTTTGATCACGTCGGCCACTGCGATCAGGCCAGCCGCTTCGTTGCCGATCGCCAGCCACATCGCCGTCTTGGCCTCACTCTGAAGCCGGACAGCTTCCGCCTCGAAGCCCTTCAGGTCGGCCCCGGATTCCTGCATCATCCGCAAGTTGCCGATGGCGACCCCCCTGCCCTCCACCTCGGCCTGGATGCCCAGGCCACTCAGGCTGGTGAAGCCGTGCGGCTCGGCCAGGGATAAGCCCTGCTCCTCAGCCGCCTGCACGACCGCCGCCCCCAGCGGGTGCTCGGAGCCTCGCTCCGCGCTGGCGGCGATGCGCAGCAGCTCCTCCCGCGAGACCTTGCCATTCACCACAACGTCGGTCACCACCGGCTCGCCGCGTGTGATCGTGCCCGTCTTATCCAGCAGGATCGCGGTCAACTGGTGCGCCCGCTCCAGGGCCGCGCTGTTCTTGAACAGGATACCCCGCTCTGCGCCCCGGCCCGTGCCGACCATCACCGCCGTCGGCGTCGCCAGCCCCATCGCACAGGGGCAGGCGATCACCAGCACCGCCACCAGCCGGACTAATGCCGTAACGAAGGGCTGATCGCCGACCAGCCCAGGCGCGACAGCCGGGACGATGAAGTACCAGGCCAGGAAGGTCAGGACGGCGGCGGCGATCACCGCCGGGACGAACACCGCCGCGACCTTGTCGGCCAGGCGCTGGATGGGCGCTTTGCTGGCCTGGGCGTCCTCGACCAGCCGGATGATCTGCGCCAGCGCCGTCTCCCGTCCGACCGCCGTCGCCTCGAACTTGAGCAGGCCCTGCTTGTTGATCGTCGCGCCGATCACCTGGTCGCCGGGCGCTTTGTCCACCGGCAGGCTCTCGCCCGTGATCATGCTCTCGTCGACCGCACTGAAGCCATCGACGATCGTGCCGTCGACGGGGATTTTCTCGCCGGGCCGCACGATCACCACGTCGCCCACCATCACCTGCTCAAGCGGCACGTCCAGCTCGGCACCTTCGCGGACGACTCGTGCCGTTTTGGGGCGCAGGCCCATCAGCTTCTTGATCGCCTCGCTGGTGCGGCCCTTGGCACGCGCTTCCAGCAGCTTGCCGAGCACGATCAGGGTGATGATCGCGGCGGCAGTCTCGAAATATACGTGTCCCGGCGCAAGCCCGACCGTCACCACAATCGAGTAGAAGTAGGCCACGCTGGAGCCAAGCGCCACCAGCACGTCCATGTTGGCCGAGCCGTTGCGCAGCGCCTTGAACCCACCCGTATAATACTGCCAGCCAACGCCAAACTGGACAGGCGTCGCCAGCGCCCAGAACAAGAAGTTCACCCAGGGGGCATGTGACCACATGCCGATCAGGCCGAAGTCGCGTCCCATGCTCAGCAGGAACAGCGGCAGGCTGAAGAGAATGCCAATCCACAGCCGCCTTCTCTGCCGGTCGATCTCTGCCTGGCGGGCCAGGCGCTCGGCATCTTCCAGAGTCTCGTCGCTCTCCGCCTGGACCACCCCATAGCCGATCAGCTTGACCCGTTCCACCAGATCCTGGCGGGTGACCTGGCCCGGTATATAGGTAATCGTGGCTTTTTCGGTCGCAAGGTTCACGTTGACATCCGTCACGCCGTCCAGCTTGCGCAGACCCTTCTCCACCGTGCTGACGCAGTTCGCGCACGTCATGCCGGTGATCGCCAGCTCGGTCGTCGCCTCCGGCACCTCGTAGCCAACCAGCTCGATCCGGTCGATCAAGTCCTGCTGGGACAGCTTGTCGGGATCGAAAGACACGCTTGCCCGCTCCAGGGCGAGGTTGACGTCAACCGAGTCGACCCCGTCGAGCTTACGCAAACCCTTTTCAACTGTGTTGACACAGTTCGCG
>JARRJX010000543.1:0-3120 GCA_037388645.1 Chloroflexota bacterium | reverse complement strand
GGATCGCGATGCGGGCCAAGGGGCTTGGCGCGACCGTCGTCGTCACCGAGGTCGACCCGCGCAAGGCGCTGGAAGCGGTGATGGACGGCTTCCGGGTGATGCCGATGATGGAGGCGGCGGAGATCGGGGACATCTTCGTCACCTCGACCGGCGACATCCACGTGATCGACACACGTCACATGGAAGTGATGAAAGACGGCGCGATCGTCAGCAACTCCGGGCATTTTAACGTCGAGATCAACCTGAACGGGCTGCGCGAGATGTCGGTGGGAGAGCCGGAATTAATCCGCCCGTTCGTCCAGAAATATACCCTGAAGAACGGGAAGCACATCAACGTCCTGGCCGAAGGGCGGCTGGTCAACCTGGCCGCTGCGGAAGGGCACCCGGCAAGCGTGATGGACATGAGCTTCGCCAACCAGGCGCTGGGCGCGGAATTTATGCTGAACAACGCCAAAACGCTGGAGAACAAGGTTTACACCATCCCCCAGGAGATCGACATGGAGATCGCCCGGCTGAAGCTCGAGGCGATGGGGGTGAGCATCGACACCCCTCAGGATCGCTTGCGCTGGCAAGGGGGCAGGGTATACTTCGCACCAAAGGCTATCGTGATGAAGTAATTCGTTCATATTCTTTAGCAAAGGAATTACTTCCGCAGGTTCGCAAAAGTTTCTGGCTTTTTCAGAAACCATTTGCGAACCACATGACACCCCAATAGAGAGCGCAAACGTTGAAATCTCTCATTACTGGCATCGGTGGTTTTGTAGGTGGTCACCTTGCGCGCTATCTGGCAAACGTCCCTAACAGCCAGATAACAGGCACAACGTTTTTCCCCGTCGAGCAGCACAAAGCCCTGAGCGAGCTTGGCATCGACCTCCACCATGTCGAGCTGACGGATGAGGACGTGGTCGCCAGCTTGCTGGCCGACACACGCCCCGATATTATCTATCACCTGGCGGCACAGAGCTTCGTCCCGGAATCGTTCGAGAACCCCTGGTACACACTGGCGAACAACATCCAGGCCGAACTGAACATCCTGCACAACATGGTCAAGCTGAACATCGACGCCCGGATCGTGATCGTCGGTTCCGCGCATGAATACGGGATGGTCTCGCCGGAAGACATGCCGCTCAACGAAGACCAGCCGCTGCGTCCAACCAACCCTTACAGCGTGAGCAAAGTCGCCCAGGACATGCTGGCCTTACAGTATTTCTACAGCCACAATGTGGCGGCGATCCGGGTGAGACCGTTTAACCACATCGGCCCCGGCCAGAGCGACCGGTTCGTTGCCCCGGCCTTCGCCAGTCAGATCGCCACGATTGAGAAGGGCGAGCACGAGCCGGTGCTCTACGTCGGCAACCTGGAAGGCAAACGAGATTTTACCGACGTGCGGGACGTGGTGCGTGCATATCACCTGCTCAGCACGAAAGGCACGCCGGGTGAGGTGTACAATATCGGGAGCGGGAACGCGTACGCCATCCGGGAAATCCTTGATATCCTGCTCTACATGACCGAGAAGCCCATCGAAGTTCGATTCGACCCTGCCCGTGCGCGTCCGGTCGATATCCCGATTTTTGTGTGCGACCCCAGCAAGCTGCGCGCGGCGACCGGATGGGAGCCGGCCTTCACCCTCGAAGAAACCCTGCGAGACATCCTGAACGACTGGCGCACCCGGCTCAACGTCAAACTCGGCAGCTGAGGACGTCGACCCTATTCGAAGCAATCCCTTGTGGAGATTTACCCTTGCCAACAGCACTCATCACCGGAATCACCGGACAGGATGGCTCGTACCTGGCTGAATTCCTGCTCGACAAAGGCTACACCGTCGTCGGGCTGGTCAGGCGAACCAGCACGGTGAACTTCGAACGAATCGGCCACATCCAGGACAGACTGACCCTGGTATCGGGCGACCTGCTCGACCAGACCTCTCTCAACCAGGTGCTCGAAGAGTATCGCCCGGAAGAGGTCTACAATCTGGCTGCTCAGAGCTTCGTCCAGACCTCCTGGACTCAGCCGGTGTTCACCGGTGAGGTCACCGCGCTTGGCGTCACCCGGATGCTCGACGCGATCCGGGCCGTCGATCCCTCGATCCGGTTCTATCAGGCGTCAAGCTCGGAGATGTTTGGCAAAGTACGAGAAGTACCTCAGAAGGAATCGACTCCCTTCTACCCACGCAGCCCGTATGGCGTCGCCAAAGTATACGGTCACTGGATCACGGTCAACTACCGCGAGAGCTACGATTTACACACCACAAGCGGCATCTTATTCAACCACGAAAGCCCGCGGCGCGGCCTCGAATTCGTCACGCGGAAGATCACCGACGGCGCGGCGCGGATCAAGCTGGGGCTGGCGGACAAACTCGCGCTGGGCAACCTTGACGCCAAACGCGACTGGGGGTTTGCTGGGGACTACGTCCGCGCGATGTGGTTAATGCTTCAGCAGGAACGCGGCGATAATTACGTTATCGCAACCGGTTCCACCCATTCGGTGCAGCGCTTATGTGAGCTGGCTTTCGGCCACCTCAACCTGGACTGGCAGGAGTTCGTCGTGCAGGACCCGCGCTACATGCGGCCTGCTGAGGTTGACCTGCTCGTCGGCGACCCAACAAAAGCCGGGAAGGTGCTCGGATGGGAGCCGCTGGTCACCTTTGAAGAGTTGATCCAGATGATGGTCGACGCCGACATGGAGCGGCTGCGTGACAAACTCCCCTGAGGGCCTGGAGCCGCCTTACCGACTCAGCCATCCCCTGGTCGATACGCACTGCCACCTGGACGTCGAGCATTTCGACGGCGACCGCGAGGCGGTGGTCGAACGGGCGCTTGAGGCGGGCGTCACCCGGATCGTCGTGCCGGGGCTGGACGTGCCAAGCAGCCAGCGGGCAATCGCGCTGGCGGAGCGGTTCCCCGGGGTGTATGCCGCCGTGGGTTACCATCCCAACGAGTTGCCCGTCGATTCGCCCCCATCCGCCGCCGCGCTGGACGCGATCAGGGCGCTTGCCGATCACCCCAAAGTAGTGGCGATCGGCGAGATCGGCCTCGACTACCACTGGGACACCCATCCGCACGACGTTCAACAAAGCTGGCTGCGCGCCCAGCTTGACCTGGCCGCCGAGTTAGGGCTGCC
>JARRJX010000542.1:0-2574 GCA_037388645.1 Chloroflexota bacterium | reverse complement strand
GGCAACGAGGGCATCGGCTTCGCCATCCCCTCGAACCTGGCGCTCGAGATCGGGGAGCAGCTCATCGAGAAGGGTCGGGTCGTGCGGGGGTTCCTCGGGGTTTACGCCCAGAACCTGACCGCATCTCTCGCCAAGCAGTTCGATATGCCGGCAGACAGCCGCGGTGCTCTCATCACCGGCGTCGAGAGCAACAGCCCTGCTTCCCGGGCGGGGATCCGGGTGGGAGACATCATCACCTCCGTCGAGGGCAAGCGAATCACGAGCAGTCGTGACCTGATGATGCAGGTGGAGGGCACCTCGCCCGGCACGAAGGTCTCGATCGGGATCCTGCGCGACGGCACGAAGGAAACCCTGCCCGCGACCCTCGGCCAGCTGCCGTCAGCGCCGACCGAGACCAGCACCGCCGCGGTCGCTCCGCCTCCAGCCCAGAACGAGGCGCTCGCCGGCGTGGCCGTCTCCGATCTCACTCCGGCTCTCCGCAAGGAGCTGAAGGTCCCGAGCACGATCGACGGCGCGGTCATCACGGAGGTGGCCGCCGGCTCGGACGCCTACAGAGCCGGGCTGCGGCCGGGGGACGTGATCGAGCAGATCGACCGAAAGCCCGTCACCAGCGCCCGCGAGGCGGTGCGAATCGGCAAGAGCATCAAGAAGGATCATCCGGCCTTGCTGCTCGTGTGGAGCGAGGGGGTCTCTCTCTTCGTGGTGGTCAAGACGGCGCGGCCGGGATGATCGTGAGGGCGGCCGCCTTCTTCGCCTCGCCGATGCAGGGCGGCCGCCCCGCCGCCTGCGACGGCGGCTCAGCCCCCGGGGGAGGATCCCTGCACAGCAGCGTGAGTCGGGTGCGCGACGTCGCTAGACCAGATGGAATGACCGACCCCGGGTTTGCATCTTCCGTGGGTTACCTGTCGCCGGGTGGGTGATAGGCAGAGCCACATACAAACGTGAGGAGGTCGGTCGTGGGCAAGGATATCACATGGGTGGCGCTGGATACGTCGAAGAGGAAGCACGTGGTCGCCATCCTGGATCCGGGTGCGCGGGAGCCACGCGGGGGGTCGTTGCTCAATGAGGGGCGGGCCATCGCCCGGCTGGCGCGGAAGCTGGTACGGGAGGCGCCCGGCGAGGTGCGAGTGTGCTATGAGGCCGGGCCCTGTGGATTCGCCCTGATGCGGCAGCTGGAGGCGGCGGCCCCGCTGACCTGCGAGGTGGTGGCACCGTCGCTGATCCCGGTGCGCCCCGGGGAGCGGATCAAGACCGACCGACGAGACGCCGCGAAGCTGGTGCGGCTGTTCCGGGCCGGTGAGCTGACCACGGTGCAGCCGCCGACGGAGGCCCAGGAGGCGGCGCGGGATCTGGTTCGGTGCCGTGAGGATGCCAAGGAGGACCTGATGCGCTCGCGGCACCGGCTGTCGAAGTTCCTGCTGCGCCGCGGTGTGATCTACACCAGCGGCTCGGCCTGGACCCAGAAGCACAGCCAGTGGTTGTCGACATTGCGCTGGGAGCTCCCAGGAGACGAGGAGACGTTCGCGGACTACCGGATGGCGATCTCACAGCTCGAGGCGCGGATCCGAGCGCTGGACACCCGCATCGAGGAGATCGCCCAGCAGGAGGCCTACCGGGAGCCTGTCGGCTGGTTGCGCTGCTTCCGCGGGATCGACACGATCACTGCGATGACGATCCTGGCCGAGATCCATGACTTCCGACGCTTCCAGAACGCGCGTCAGTTCGCCAGCTACCTGGGGCTGGTGCCCCTCGGAGCACTCCTCGGGAAACCGGACGCAACGAGGAGGTATCACCCGGGCTGGCAACCGCCATGCGCGCAAGATCCTGGTCGAGGCGGCACAGCACTCACGTCATCGTCCGGCAGTCGGCCACAAGCTGCGCCAGCGTCGGGCCGGGCAACCGGCGTGGGCGATCGATCACGCCGACCGCGCCATGCAACGGCTGTGGCACCGCCACCGGCGGCTGCGGCTGGCGCGAGGCAAGCACCACAACAAGGTGGTGGCTGCCCTGGCGCGTGAGCTCGCTGGCTTCGAACGAGTGTCGGGCGGCAGCTCGCCGTCCGGCAGCGTAGGTCGTCGATGTTTATTGGGAGCAACAGGCAGCGGATGATCGGGCACGATCCGAGGATCCTCGATTTCGCTATGCGACCCGGGTCCCTGACCCGGGCATCCGCGATGCTAGACGGAAGGCCTCACGACGGAGCACGGTCATGTGGCTCGGCCCGGCTACGCTGGGCAATCCACGAATATCAGAGTGACTCGTCGTCGAAGCGACCTCGTCATCCGCTGCCTGATGCTCCCGCAAGACTGGTGGTCCTCTCGGTTCCCGCGCGGACTGGACCCCAGCTCTGCACACGAACCGTGGCCGCGCGGGTGCGCCCCACAGCTCTCGCTGCGGGGCGCGTCGTCGGGAGAGATCCCCCGGGGGCCAACATGTTCTCCCTTGACAGGAGAGCATTCCATATCAGTTGGCCACCCGCGGTGCGGACCCCCGCGGATGAAACCGGCTAGACTCTGGTTGCGGCGTTGGCATATGAGGTCGGCTTTCGCTTGGTGCCCTGAAGCCCGGATATCA
>JARRJX010000541.1:0-2575 GCA_037388645.1 Chloroflexota bacterium | reverse complement strand
CGTTCCTGATCATGCTGCGCGACCGGCTGGGGCTGTCGCCCGTCTGGAAGCAGGGCAGCAAGCTGTCGATGACGGCCCTTCGACAGCCCGAAGAATAACCAGCGCCAGCTATGAGTGGCCTGATTTGATTCCTCAAGTAAGGAATAACACAGATGAAAATCGCCATCACTGGATCGATCGCCTTTGACTACCTGATGACCTATCCAGGCAGCTTCAGGGAGATGCTGATCGAGACCGACCTGGACAACCTCAGCGTGAGCTTCCTGGTGGACCACATGAGCCGCCACCGGGGCGGGATCGGCCCCAACATCGCCTACACGCTGGCGCTGCTGGGCGAGCGCCCGCTGCTGGTGGGCACCGCCGGGCAGGACTTCGCCGAGTTCCGCGCGTTCCTGGACGAGGCCGGCATCGACACACGCGGCGTGAAGAGGTATGACGATCTGTTTACGGCGTCCTTCTTTGTGACGACCGACCGCGACAACAACCAGATCGCCACCTTTTACGGCGGGGCAATGCTGCGCGCCGGGGAGCAGCGGCTGCGCGATACCGTTGGTGGGGAGGTCGACCTGGTAGTCATCTCACCCAATGACCCAGGCGCAATGCAAAACTTCGCCGACGAGTGCAAACAGATGGGGATCCCCTATCTCTACGACCCCAGCCAGCAGGTCGCCAGGGTAGACGGCGAGACACTGGCGAAGGGTGTCGACGGCGCGCACGTCCTGGTCGTCAACCGGTACGAATACTCTGCGCTCAAAAACAAAACACGCTATTCACACGAAGACATCCTGAGCATGGCAGGGACAGTGATCGTCACCGAAGGGGAAGAAGGCAGCCGCATTTACACGCAGGGCGAGGTGATCAAAATCCCGACCGTTCCCCCGCTGGCGATCAAAGACCCGACAGGCGTGGGTGATGGGTATCGAGGCGGACTGCTGAAGGGATTGGCGGCTGGCTGGCCCTGGGAGACCTGCGGACGGGTCGGCGCGCTGGCGGCCACTTACGTGCTGGAGCAGGTCGGCACGCAGAACCATTTTTACACCCGACAAGAGTTTGTCGCGCGGTTCCGCCAGCACTTCGACGACGGCGGGCTGCTCGACGCCATGCTTGAAAACGTCTAGCCAGGCCGCAGGAGGCAGCCAGATTGGCCGACTACGTGGTGGGCGAGACCGCTGACATCGCCGCGATTCGATCTTACCTGATGACCGATCCCGATTATTCCGCCTACGCGCTGGGTGACCTCGACCCTCCATATTCGGCACACGCCTGCTGGACAGCTGCTCGCCAGCAAGGGCGCATACAGGGGCTGGCGCTGCTGTACAGGGGGCTGGAGCCTGCGGTGCTTTTCCTGATGGGCGAAAACCAGCCAGTTGAGCGCATCCTGGCGCGCAGCGCCACCCCGGACGAAGTATTCTTCACGATCAAGCCCTCACATCGGCCTGTGCTGGAGAGATACTTCAAGCCGGTCTACCTGAACGGCATGTACAGGATGCGGGTCAGGCGAGAGACCTTTAGAGAACTTGCAGCGGAAGGGCGACAGGCCAGCGCAGTCGTGCCGCTAGACAGCTCGCATAGCAGCCAGATTCAGGCGCTGATCAGGGCGGCGTCAGAGGCCGACTCAAGGGAGCCTTCGGACGTGGCTTTTTCACCCGACATGCTGGATTCGGGCACGTATGCCGGGGTGTTCGACCAGGCGGGCCGCCTGATCGCGGTCGGCGGGACGCATCTCGTCGCCCGTCGCTCGCTGGTCGCGGCAGTAGGCAACGTGGTGACGCACCCCGACCACCGGCGGAAAGGGTTGGGGACGCTGGTTTGCTACCAAGTGACAAAAGCGCTGCTGGAGGATGGGTTCGAGCGGGTGGTGTTGAACGTCCGGCGGACGAACGAGGCAGCGATCCGCATCTATCAGAAGCTAGGCTATAGCATCACCAACGAGTTTGTCGAAGGGCTGGCCGCCCAGATCAACCAGGGCGCGTTCGCTGCCCATTAGACACAGGAAGCGCACACGGTATAATCCACTCGATTATGAGCGCACAGACAAACCCTATCAGGAGACAAAATGGCGATAGAATTTGACATTAAGGACCCTAGCCTGGCTGAAGGCGGGCGGTATAAAATCGAGTGGGCGGCGCGCGAGATGCCGGTTCTGGCGTTGATCAAGGAGCGCTTCGCCAAGGAGCGGCCACTGGACGGCATTCGCCTCTCCGCCTGCCTGCACGTCACGTCGGAGACGGCCAACCTGGCGCGCACCTTGCAGTTAGGCGGCGCAGAAGTTGTGCTGACCGCTTCCAACCCGCTCAGCACCCAGGACGACGTGGCTGCCAGCCTGGTTTCTCACTACGAAATCCCGGTCTACGCGATCAAGGGTGAAGACGACGAGACCTACTACCAGCACATTGAGGTTGCCCTGGATCACCGCCCGCAGATCACGATGGACGACGGGGCAGACCTGGTCAGCGAGCTGCACAAAGGGCGAACCGACCTGCTGGAAAACGTGATCGGCGGGACAGAAGAGACGACGACAGGCGTGATCCGGCTGCGGGCGATGGCAAACGAAGGGGCGCTGAAGTTCCCGGTG
>JARRJX010000540.1:0-2579 GCA_037388645.1 Chloroflexota bacterium | reverse complement strand
TTGAGGGCGAAGGAGAGGATCAGGGTTGGGACCAGGATTCAGCTCGTTGATGCGCTCGATGTTATAAGAGAAACAGCTACCAGACCAGGGTGCCTATCCAGATGCGAAACTTGACCATGTCCCCCTCACTACCAACAAATCAGAAATGAGAATATTATCTATGTCAAAAAAGCGGCTTCCCTCCTACGCGAAGGTTTACTTTTACAAAGCAAACCGGTCAGGTTTGCCGGTCACGAAAGTATCTGGGTTTCCCAGAAACTTATAGTGAACCACTTGCCCGCAAAGGAGCACGCCATGGTACTACCCACCCCTCACCTGGGATTTGGACGGGAGCTGTGCGCCGATTACGAGTGCGCGTCGAAGCGCGAATGGCTGGTGACGAATGGGATCGGAGGGTACGCTTCGGGAACGGTGGCCGGTTCGCTGACGCGGCACTATCACGGGCTGTTGGTCGCCGCGCTGAAGCCGCCGGTGGGCCGCACGCTGCTGGTCGCCAAGCTGGAGGAGACGGCGCACTATGGCGGGCACGACTACCGGCTTTTCTCCAACTCCTGGATGAGCGCGATCGAAGCGGACAGCACGCGCTACATCGAGTTCTTTCACCTGGAAGGCACCACGCCGGTCTGGACATACGCGGTAGGCAGCGCCCAGCTTCAGAAGCGGGTGTGGATGCAGCAGGGGGCGAACACGACCTACACCCGCTACGACCTGAAACGGGCCGACCACCCGCTCCGGCTGAGCGTTAAAGCGCTGGTCAACTACCGCGACCACCATGGGAGCACCTCCCCGCTGGACTGGCAGATGAAGATCGAGCCGGTAACCGATGGGCTGGTGATCAACGCCTTCTGGCAGGCGCGCCCGTTTTACATCTTCTCGCCGGGGAGCACGATCTACACCCACCACGAGTGGTACCTGGATTACTACCTGCCGATGGAGGACTACCGGGGGCTGGACGAGACGGACGCACACCTGTACGCCGGGATATTCATGATCACGCTGGAGCCAGGCCAGTCGGCGACGGTGGTCGCCAGCACCAGCGCGGAGCCGTCGCTGGATGGGGAGGCTGCCTACCAGGAGCGGCGCGCCTACGAAGAGTCGCTGCGGGCGGCCAGCCCGCTGCGCGAGCCGCCGCCTGCCGTCGACCACCTGACCCTCGCCGCTGACCAGTTCGTCGTCAGCCGGGCGACCAAAGCTGACCCGAAGGGCAAGACGGTCATCGCCGGGTATCACTGGTTCAACGACTGGGGGCGGGATACGATGATCGCGCTCCCCGGACTGATGCTTGCCACCGGGCGGCCAGAAATCGCGGCGCGGGTGCTGCGCACCTACGCCCGCTACGTCGACCAGGGCATGCTGCCCAACCGGTTCACCGACGACAGCGAATTGCTGGCGTACAACACGATCGACGCAACCCTGTGGTACTTCGAGGCGATCCGCGCCCACCACGCCGCCACCGGCGACATCTCCCTGCTGCGCGAGCTGTTCCCGGTGCTGCGCGATATCATCACCTGGCACGTCGAGGGCACGCGCTACCAGATCAAGGCCGACCCGGACGACGGGCTGCTCTACGGCGGCGTGCCCGACCAGCAGCTCACCTGGATGGATGCCAAGGTGGGTGATTGGGTAGTCACGCCTCGGATCGGCAAGCCAGTGGAGGTCAACGCGCTGTGGGTTAACGCGCTGCGGGCGATGGCCGACTTTGCCACTCAGCTGGATACCTCCCCGGCCCAGTACGAAGACCTGGCGGAGCGCGCCGAGGCGGGCTTCGCCCGCTTCTGGAACGAGGAGCTAGGTTACTGCTACGACGTGTTAGACGGACCGCACGGGCACGACTCCTCGCTGCGGCCCAACCAGTTGCTCGCCGTCTCGCTGCCGCACAGTGCGCTCAACCCGGCGCAGCAGCGCGCCGTGGTCGACGTCTGCCGCGACCACCTGCTGACGCCGCACGGGCTGCGCAGCCTGACCCCGAACGATCCGAACTATGTCGGCCACTACGGCGGCGACCGCTTGCAGCGTGATGGCGCGTATCACCAGGGCACGGTCTGGGCCTGGCTGATCGGGCCGTTCGTCAGTGCCCACTACCGGGTGTACCAGGACGCAAAGCTGGCCCGCTCGTACCTGAAGCCGCTCCTGCACCAACTCGCCGATCACTGCGTGGGCAGCATCAGCGAGATTTTCGACGGCGATGACCCGTTCGAGCCGCGCGGGGCGGTGGCACAGGCCTGGAGCGTGGCCGAGATACTGCGCGTGTGGCAGGAGCTGGAGTCCGAATAAGGGACGAATCAAAGGGCGGCCCGGATGCAGAACATCGCGGGCCGCCCTTGTGCTCGGAGGTGGCTGGCTATACCGCCGGCGGCTTATCTGCCGCTGGCCCGGTGGCAGGCTCGCCCTCTTCCTCCGGCTAGTCATCCCACCACCAGCCCCAGGGGCCGTATCCCCAGCCCCAGCCACCACGACGCAGGCCATGATGATGCATATGGCGGTGCTTGAAGCGCATGCCGGGGCCAAACCCCATGCCGTGGTCGAACATCTTGCGCATACGCTCTTTGTCGCCCTTGACCTCGATGCGGAAGCCGTCG
>JARRJX010000539.1:0-3536 GCA_037388645.1 Chloroflexota bacterium | reverse complement strand
CCACCATGGAAGGTTAGCTCTTCCACGGTGGTATGCCCTTTTTCAATTTTGGCAAATGCAAGCTTTTTATTGCGTGCAGTTGGCGATTAGTCGATGGTGGAGACATCGTTGCTGGTAATGTCTTTAGCGCAAAAGAAGAAGAGGAAATAAGAACCACAATCCTGAACCTCCTACAGGGAAAGAGCATCCTCGATGTGTCTGTCCAGCCGCCTTTCCATGATCTTAAGATCGAGTTTTCAGAAGGGACTCTATTGGAAATCTTTGCTAACTCAGGAAGATATGAGAACTGGAATTATATCGGCAGCGAGCATAAAGCCGATATGATAATTGCTGGTCCAGGCTTATTGTGGTCTGCCTTTTAGGAAGATCGGTACGCCCACGAGAAACGCGGGATACTTCGATTTGAGAAAAGCTGTGCCGGGCCAGCGCTCACTCGTCAGGGGCGCTCCAGGCCGTGGGCTTCTAAGAGGGCGGTGTCGGAGAGGAGGGTCTGGGTGGGGCCATCGGCCACCACCTGCCCTTCGTCGAGGATCACCATGCGGGGGAAGAACTCCTCGACCAGGCGCATGTCGTGGGTGGCGGCCAGCATGGTCGTCTCGGCCATCGAGCGGAGCAGGTTGATCAGGCCGCGCCGGGCGCGCGGGTCGAGGCCGGAGGTCGGCTCGTCGAGCACGAGAATCTTCGGCTCCATGCTGAGCACGGTGGCGATGGCGATGCGCTTCTTCTCGCCCAGGCTGAGGTGATGCGAGATGCGGTCGGCGTAGTTTGCCATGCCGACCGCTTCCAGCGCGGCCAGGGAGCGGCGGCGCACTTCCTCGGGCGGCAAATCCATGTGCAGCGGGCCAAAGGCCACGTCGTCGAACACTTTGGGATTGAACAACTGGTCGTCGGGGTTCTGAAACACCAGCCCAACCCAGGCCCGAATCTGCCCCAGGTGCTCGTCCTCGTCTGTGACGGGCAGACCGCCCACCTCGACCTCGCCCGCCGAGGGACGCAGCAGGCCGTTCAGGTGGAGCATCAGGGTCGACTTGCCCGCGCCGTTCGGGCCGACCAGGGCGACCTTCTCGGTGGGGCCGACCCGCAGCGACACGTCCCGCAGCGCCTGCCGCCCGTCCGGGTAGGTGAACGAGAGGTTCTCGATCTCAACGGTGTGATGCATCGTTCGTTCCCAACATCCTAAAAGACAATCCCCACCCCAAGCAGCGCCAGGCCGATCAGCACCACCAGCCCGCCAAAAACGACATCACGCAGGGCCAGCGGCGGCGGGTCCAGGCGGCGGATCGACCCCCGGTAGCCGCGCGAGACCATCGCCCGGTAGACGCGCTCGCTGCGGGCGAAGCTGCGCAGGAACAGGCTGCCGATCATGCGGCCCGTGGTGCGGGCGCGGAAGATCAGGTTTGGGCCGTGGTGGGCGTCCCCGGCGGTAACCGCGCTGCGCGAATCGCGGGCACGGGTCAGGCGGAGGGCTTCATCGGCCAGGACAAAGAGATAGCGGTACATGAAGGAGATGATGGCGACCAGCACACGCGGCACGCGCAGGGCGTCGAGCGCCCAGAGCGTGTCGGTGAAGTGGGTGGTCAGCATGAGCAGCACGGCGGCCTGGACGGAGATGGCGCTCTTGAACAGGATGCTGACGAAGCGCACCAGGCCCGGCTCGCTGATTGGCAGGTTGAGCGCGGGCAGCGTGCCCAGGGTGGGGCCGGGCACGGTGAAGACGAGGGTGACCGCCGCCAGGGCGAAGGGCAGGGCGATCATCGAGCGGCGCACTACCAGCAGCGGGTCGACCTGGGCAAACAGCGCCCCGGCCATCATCAGCGCAAAGAATCCGACGTACGCGCCAAACGCGCCCATCGGGGTGAGGCTGATCAACAGGATCAGGGCAAAGGTGACGACCACCTTGACGCGCACGTCGAGGTGGTGCAGCCTGCTGCCGGTGTCTTCGTAAACGTCGACGACGTGGAAATGCATCAGAAACCAGGCCCGGCGAGATTCAAACAGGGACACGGCGAACCGTGTCCCTTACCGTCTGGAGGATTATACAGCGAAACCGACCGGACGCCTATGACGATGGCGCGTCGTGCCCTGGCGAGCGGCTGTGACTGACTCGGCCCACCCCGTAGGCCAGACCAAACACGACCAGCACGCCGATCATCCCGGCCAGGATGGTGCTCAGGCCGGTCTCGCCGAGGGGCGGCAGGGTGTAGTCGGGCAGGACGTTGTAGGGGGCGTCCTGCGCCTGGCCGAAGAACTGAGGGTGCTCCGGCACGTTGAAGCCAAGCGGCATGATCTCCACCGACCCCGGCTCGGCGAGCGCCTCGGCGACCCGCTCCAGGCCGTCGGAATAGGGCGAGGCGAGCGGGGCGAGCAGGGTGATCGCCAGGGCGAGCAGCAGGCCGACCAGCACCCAGCCCGCGCTGCGCTTTCCGGGCGCTTCCTCGCCGCCGATCAGGTCGGGGCGGGTGGCGAGGATGAAGCCCAGCGCAAAGGCGGTCAGCAGGCCCTCGCCCAGGCCGATCAGGACGTGCACGCCGACCATCGCCGGGAGGGCAACGCTTAATGGCGAGGTGCCTGACAGCGCCAGCTCGACCGCCGCAAAGGCCGAGGTGACGACTACCGATGCCCAGGCCGCGACGAAGGCGCTGCCCAGCATCACCGGCTTACTCTGGCCGAGCTTGTTCAGCGCCTGATAGACGAAGTAGCCGACGAACGAGGTGATGATGCCCATGTTGATGATGTTCAGACTCATCACCAGCAGCCCGCCATCCTGGAATAACAACGCCTGGGTGGCAATGACCGCGGTCATGACGAGCACGGCGGCCCAGGGGCCGAGGATGATGGCCGCCAGCGCCCCGCCCAGCAGGTGGCCGGACGTGCCGCCCGGAATGGTGAAATTGAGCATCTGCCCGGCGAAGATCGCGGCGGCGATGATGCCCATCAGGGGAATCTGGCGCTCGCCAAGCTGCTCGCGCGTGCTGCGGATGGCGAACGCGATCAAGACGACGATGACAACCCAGCCCAGCAGGGACAGCCACGGGGAAAAGAAGCCGTCGGGCGCGTGCATGAGCTGAGGCGAAAGGGGTGCGAGTATGGGGTCGATCATAAAACTCTCCGGCATGTCCATTTGCTGCTGCGAAGTTATCTTATTGCAAAGATTCGCAATAAGATAATTCGATCGTAATCTAACTTAGCGGATTTGTCAACCGGGGGTTGACTCCCTGCCTTTGAGAAGGCGTTTTTGCGAGGGGCGTTTGGATTGCGTTCCGGACAGATTCGGGTATAATGAGGCTGAACTTTGCGGGTATAGTTCAGTGGTAGAACGTCAGCTTCCCAAGCTGGATGTCAGGGGTTCGAATCCCCTTACCCGCTCTCTCTAAAAGCCCGACGCATTGGCCTGCGCCGGGCTTTTGTTATATGCCGTCGCCCAGCAACATCCGGGCGGCGCGCCGCCCGATCTCGACCGCGTAGTTCGAGCCACGATCCCAGGGGTAGACCTGGCTCATGCAGGCCAGGTACAGCCCCTCGACCGGGGTGCGGAT
>JARRJX010000538.1:0-2595 GCA_037388645.1 Chloroflexota bacterium | reverse complement strand
CCCACCTTTACGCTGGTGAACGAATATCGCCGTGAGGATGGAGCGCGGATGTACCACGTCGACTGCTACCGGCTGTCCGGCGAGGCGGACGCCTGGACGACCGGGTTGGACGACCTGTTCGACCAGGGGGTGGTGGTGATCGAGTGGCCGGAGCGAATCGGAGGGGCGCTGCCCGCGGCGCGCCTATGGGTGGCAATCGACGACCTGGGTGGGGATAACCGCCGGTTTGTCTTCAGCGCCTCCGGCGAGCGGGCAGGGGAACTGATAGATGGACTGGGCAACGTTTGACGCCCAATGGAGGCACGCTCAATCGATGGAGATCGTCTCCAGAATGAGCGAATCTCCATCCCCACCCGCCAGGGGGAGGCGCTCGCCGGTGAGCGGGTCGTACAGGCCGACGGCCAGCCGGTAATCGCCCGCCGCCAAGTCGGGCGGCAGGGCGACGCTGTGCTGGTCGTCGACCGTATCACCCGCCCGCCAGGTGCGGGTCGGCGCGTAGCCGTCCTGGGGCAGACCGTCGTGCTGGGCGACGAGCGCGCCGTTTTCATCTAGCAGGTGGACGAAGACGGCGTAATCCACGCCCACCTCATCCGCCGCCCGCCAGCGCAGCCGGACGTTCAGCCAGCCCCCCTCTGACCGCTCGACGCCGTAGCCCACCAGCCGGAATGCACCCTGCCCCCACGCCTGATCCGCCGCCGACAGATCGGCGCTTTCCCCAAAGGTGTAAGGGACGACCCGAATCCGCCCATACCAGGCTTCGCCGCCGACATAGGCTCGCTCGCTCAGCCAGCGCTCGGCCCCGTTGGCCGGGTCGCCGCCTGTGGTCGCCTCGCTGACCAGCCAGACGCGCGGGTGCCATTCAGCCACCCGGCGCAGCGTCTCCCCGGTGTAGACGCTCAGCGGCTCTTCGAGCATCAGCCCGACATCCGGCACGCGCCCGGAAGCGCCATCCAGCCAGGCGAGCGGGCTGTAGGTGAGGAGCGCCAGGACGCCGTCAGCGGGCCGAGCCTGGGCTTCGACGGCCTGGATCGCCTCGGCCAGACCCTCCGGCGGGGGCTTCTGGTCGATCTGGTAGTTGGCCGCCCCCTGGGGGTAGCGGCCCAGCATCAGGGCAACGAGGGCCACAGTCAGCACGCCCTGGGAGAGCAGCCCACGCCGGACATCGCGCCCGCGCGCGGCCTGCACCAACCAGAGCAAGGCAGCGGCGAGCAGGCCCAGGTGGGCGGCCAGCAGCGGCGCATCGAACCCCCGCCCCGACATCCACAGCACGTCCCACGCCCCGCGCCCGGCGGCCATTACCTGCCGGGGGAGGGGCAGCCAGTGGGACTGGAGGAAGAAGGGGAAATAATCGGGCAGGCGGGGCGAATAGGCCAGCCCGACGTAGGTCTGGAAGATCGGCACCTCGGACTGGACGTAATCGAAGAACGCGGCTAACGCCTCAGTCAGAAACGAGAGGCCCAACACGAGCCAGGCCAGCGCGCGGGGCGGCCAGCGCCCGGCTCGCAGGAGCCAATCGAGCGCGGGGGCGGCGAGCAGCGCCAGGGCGGGCATCAGGGCCACCAGGAAGCGCGGCCCCCAGCTCAGCCCGGCCCACCACTCGCCATAGACGCCGTACATCAGCAAAACCGCCGCCACCTGCCCCCCGACGAGCAGCAACCACTCACGACCCTCTCGCCAGCCGATCCAGAGGCCGACCGGAACGAGCAGGACAAAGGGCGCGAACCAGACCAGGCCGGTGGGGGCGCTGATCAACTGGCCGATCAGGCCCACGTCGAGGTGGGCGAGGGCAAGGCGCCGGGTCGCGCCGAGCAGCGCGTGGCCGGTCTCCAGAGGCGAGCCGAAGCGGGCGAGGTTGTACCCGGCCTGAACCAGCCCGCAGAGGCCCGCCCCGACCCCAAAAGCAACCAGCCGCCGCCAGCGCTTGAGCGGGGCGCGCCACTCGACCAGGAAGAGGGGATACACAGGGAGCGAAATCCAGACCGGGGCAGCACTCAGCCCGGCGAGTCCCTGGCCCAGGCCGCCGAGCAGCGCCGCGCGCCAGTCGTCGGCCTGGCGCGCGCGGACCGTGCCGATCAGGGCAACGAGCAACCCCAGGGCGGCAAGCGGCTGGGTGAAGAGCGTCCCGGCATAGGGCCAGGCCATCGAGGCCAGCCCGAAGGTCAGCGCGGTCAGGATCGCCGTTGGGCGAGCAGAGCCCCAGGCGCGCACCGCCTTAAACAGCAGCGCGCCGGTGAGGGCGGTCACCAGGGAGGAGAGCAGCAGGGCGGCGCGGGTAGGGCTGACCCGGACAGCGTGCGCCAGGAGCACGAGCGGCGCGGCGAGGAGCGAGGGGGCCAAATCCTTGACGGCGTACATGTGCCCATCCACCCCGCGCGCGATCACCGAGCCCGCGCCGGACTGGACGCGAGTCCAGAAGATCGCGTCGGCGTCGAGCGCGCCACGCCCGGCCAGGCTGCGGGCGACGGTGAAAACGGCCACCTCGTCGATGGACTGGAAGTGCAGGCCGCCGGTCGCCAGATAGACGGCCAGCAGGAGCAGGCCCAGCGCGAGCATCGGGCGCCGGTCGGCGCAACCCCCGACCCGGCGCGGGTGGCG
>JARRJX010000537.1:0-3307 GCA_037388645.1 Chloroflexota bacterium | reverse complement strand
GCGCCGGAAGCACACGAGATCGCCCGCCAGGTGCGTGGTGAATACGTCCTTCAGGTGGTCGGCACGGTCGTCAAACGTGACGAAGAGGCGGTGAACCCGAACATGGAGACCGGCGAGATCGAGGTTCAGGCAAACCAGGTCAAGATATTGAACCCGTCGAAAACGCCGCCTATCGAGATCTCCGGCGACCGGGAAGCCAACGAGGAAGTCCGCATGCGCTATCGGTACCTGGACCTCCGCCGCCAGCGGATGCAGCGTAACATGCTGCTGCGTCACAACGCCCTGATGTTCATCCGCAATTTCCTCAACGACCGTGGGTTCGTCGAGATCGAGACGCCGATCCTGTTCAAGAGCACGCCCGAAGGGGCGCGAGACTACTTGGTTCCGAGCCGTGTGCACCCCGGCAAGTTCTTCGCCCTGCCTCAAAGCCCGCAGCAGCTCAAGCAGCTTTTGATGGTCGCTGGCTACGAACGGTACTTTCAGATCGCGCGCTGTTTTCGTGACGAGGATCAGCGTGGTGATCGCCAGCCGGAGTTCACCCAGCTTGACCTCGAAATGAGCTTTGTCGAGCGGGAAGACATCCTCAACCTGATCGAAGAGCTGATGATTGGCATGGTGGAGACCGTGTCGGATAAGCGGGTGAAGTTCAAGCCTTTCCCCCGGTTGAGCTATGAACAGGCCCTGGAACGCTTCGGGACGGATCGGCCCGACCTGCGTTTTGGCCTTGAGCTGGTTGACGTCTCTGAGATTGCCGCCAGGAGCGAGTTCCGCGTGTTTACCGGCGCGGTTGAGTCCGGCGGGAAAGTCCGCGCGCTGGCTGCGCCGGGCTGCGCGGGATACAGCCGCAAGCAGATCGGGGAGCTGGAAGCGATCGCCCAGGAGGCGGGCGCGAAGGGGTTGGCGACGCTGGCCGTTTTGGAAGACGGGACGCCCAAGTCGTCCATCGCGAAGTTCTTCAGCGACGACCTGATGGTGGAGCTGATCGAGAAAGTTGAGGCTGGGCCTGGCGATCTGGTGCTGTTCGTGGCCGACCAACCGGCGGTCGTCAACGAGGCGCTCTCGGCGCTGCGGACCGAGCTGGGGGATCGCCTGAGCCTGATCGAGCCTGATGAAATGTGCTTTGCCTGGGTGATCGATTTCCCGTTGGTTGAATGGAACGAGGACGAAGCTCGTTGGGACCCGTCGCATCACATGTTCACCAGCCCGAAGCCCGAGGACGTTCATCTCCTGGAGTCCGATCCCGGTGCGGTCAAGAGCCAGCAGTATGACCTGGTTTGCAACGGGTACGAGGTGGCAGGTGGCAGCATCCGTATCCACGACCGGGAAACACAGGAGAAAATCTTCGCCCTGATTGGCCTGGAGGTCGAGGATGCTAAGGAGCGCTTCGGCCATATGTTGGAGGCATTTGAGTATGGCGCGCCGCCCCATGGTGGGATCGCGCCGGGGATCGATCGGCTGGTCATGTTGATGGCCGGTGAGCCGAACATCCGTGAGGTGATCGCCTTTCCAAAAACACAGCGCGCGATGGATCTGATGGCATCTGCTCCCAGCGAAGTCGACCCCGAACAACTGGAGGCGCTGCACATTCAGGTGACGACTTGACGCTCAAACTGGCGGGTGCGATTCTCGAAAATGAGAATTTGCAGCCTGCCCGCATATATGGTATAAAATCGGCCACATAACCCTGTCAGTGCAGTATCCGGCGTTTGTGCTATTGAGCCAACACCTACTGATTGGGAGCCGCAGTTTGCAGGTGAAGGCGCGGCGTATGCCATCGCCAACACAGGTAGCTCGGCGCCCACCTGCGAAAAGCAGGTTCAAGGACATGTTGGATACTGTATGGCAGGGTCCCCTCTTTTTGAGCTAAGTGCGATCTTCCTGGCATAAGCGCAAAGGGCCGTCCACAGGCTCATCATCGTGTAATTGGGCTGTTTAGGCGTGGATGGTTGCAGCCGGGTTAGGTATCTGCTATTCTCAGCCCCAGCATACGTCCGGTGTCCGCCAAATTGTCGATCCACTCCCAAGAGTTATGCTTCGAGAACGGGTAGCAAGCAATATCTACGTGTTCACCAGCGAGCTGTACGCCCAGGTTACGGCTGGTGTGATCATCACGTCTGCCGGGGCTATCATGATCGATACCCTGGCCTTTCCCTCTGAGACGAAACAGATCATCCAGTTTGTTGAGGAGCGGCACAACGTGCCGATCCGCTACGTGATCAACACGCATTACCACGCCGATCACACGTATGGGACGTTCCTGTTTGAGCAGGCCCGTGTCGCCAGCCATGCCTTATGTCGTGAGCTTCTCGATACGAGGGGACGGCAGGCGTAGGAGCTGTCCCGGCGCACCACGCGCGAGATGGCGCCGATCAAGCTGCGGCTGCCAGAGATCGTTTTTTCCGTGGGTCATTTCGATTTACACCTGGGGGGTGTTACTCTCAAGATGTGGCTACCTTTCTTCTCGGATGGCGACATCAACGATTTCATCAGCACTTTAGAGCACCTGCGTGAACAGTCATTCAACAATGTGGTGCAGGGCCACGGCGAGGTCATTCTGCGGGGTGAGGTGCAGGCGAAGATTGACGAGGATTTGCACTATCTGCACACCTTGCAGGCCAGGGTCGAGGAGATAGTGAGGCGGGGGGATGATCCCGACGCCCTCAGCGCCATCGGGATCGAGCAGTGCGGGAAAAGCCGCATCCCCCTGAACGGGTTGGTGCAGCAGCTGCACCAGACCAATGCGGAGTCGCTCTACTGGTCGCTCCGCAAGCGCGATACGTAGAGAACGCTTGATCGACTCATCCAAAGGCCGATTCTAAAAACGCACCGTGCTGTTGGCAGCGGGCGCGTTTTTTCCTGTCAGATGGGCGGCCACGGATAGTTGCGCCCTGGGCCGGGCCTGGGGAACTTCCTGCTCATTATCAGCGCGTCAAGACGCTCGCGGAGCGCGTCGATCTCGTCGTCGGTCAGCAGGGGCTTGAGCTGATCGGATAGAGGCGGCTTTTCCAGCTTCATACACAACTGCTCAAGGTCGGCCATGAGATGGGGCGGGATTGGCTTCCCTTCGAAGTCCCATATAACCGTCCTGAGCTTGGGTTGGGTGTGGAAGCAAACGCCGTGGTCGATGGCCCGGATGCGTCCCTTCTCGTCCAGCAGGCAGTGACCGCCTTTACGGTCGGCGTTGTTAATGATGCTGTCAAACAGCGCAATCTGTCGGAGCTCCCGCTCGTATTTTGAGCCGAACGTGAAGTAGTTCTCGTCCGGGTTGTGTGGAATATAGTACTGCACCGAGCCTACGCCATGCGGG
>JARRJX010000536.1:0-2598 GCA_037388645.1 Chloroflexota bacterium | reverse complement strand
ACAGCCCGCCGGTCGCCATCCGCTGGGCGGATCGGATCGACGTGCAGTCCTGGTATTTTGTCGTTCGCAGGGTCCGCTCCTGGGTGCCGCGTGGCTGGCTGTGTCTGGCCTGCCGTTTGAGCCAGGATGAGCAGGTGATCGTCCCCTATGCCTTCGTCAGCCCGTCCGTTGCCAGGGACCTGCCCCAGTGGGCGGGTTTTAAGGAGCTTATCTCCCAGCAGGGAACCCCTGGCCGCGCCGATCCGCATCAGGCCCGGCTCCTCAGTGCCGAGAAAGAGCGCTGGTTGGATGGCTGTGAGTTGCGTGCCGAGGACTTCGCCGATTTGATAGCCCGGCTGGACGAGCGGCTGGCGGGCTGGCCCGGTTAAGGTGGCGATGAGCAGATCGGGCTGGTGGCGTTGGCTGTCCTGTTTTTACGGCGTGTTGATTCTGTGGGTCGCCCTGGCGTGTCCGGCTCCGACGCTCGCCCAGGATACGCCGCTCGATCCTCGCTTCGGGCTGATCGAGCCGCACGATGCGCCCGCCCAGGCCGACGCCCTGGGGGTAGGGTGGGGCCGCGCCCGCTTTCATTGGGCGATGATCCAGCCCGACAGACCGGATCAGTGGATCGATGCCGAGTTGACTGACGAGCAGTTAGCGCGCGAGCTGGACTCAGGCCGCGAGGTAGTCGGCCTGCTGATCGGCACGCCCGGCTGGGCGGCGGATTCGGATGGGCTGCCCCAGGGATTGTATCTTCCCTATGACGATCCGGGGAACACCTGGGCCGGGTTCGTCCGCCAGGTCGTCACCCGCTACCAGGGTCGCATCGACCATTGGATCGTCTGGAACGAGCCGGATGTCTGGGACTCCAGCCACCCCGGCTACACCTGGCCGGGCGATGAGGGGGACTACGTTCAATTGTTGCGTGTGGCTTATCTCACCGCCAAGGAGGCCAACCCAGACTCCGTTATTCATCTGGCTGCCGTCAGCCATTGGTGGGATGTCTCCTACGGGCGCGAGTTGTATTTCAGGCGGCTGCTCGATGCCCTCGTCGCCCAGCCCGACGCCGCCGCAAACGGTTATTTCTACGACGTGGCGACCCTGCACCTGTACTTCAATCCGGCCTCGGTCTACGAGATCGTCGAGATGTATGCGGCCATCCAGCGTGAATCGGGCATCGACAAGCCCCTCTGGCTGGTCGAGACCAATGCCGCCCCGTCCACCGATCCGGCCTGGCCCGTGCCGGAGCCGACCTTTAACGTCTCGCTCTTCGAGCAGGCCGCCTACGTCCCCCAGGTCTTGTCGCTGGCGCTGGCGGCGGGCGTCGAGCGGGTGGGCATTTACAAGCTGATCGATACGCCGGGGGATTACGCCGCCAACCCGGAGCCGTTTGGCCTGCTCCGCGCCGATCTGTCTCCGCGCCCGGCTTTCACCACCACCCAGGTCGCCCTTGAGCAGCTTGCCGACGCCCAGAACGTCACCTGGCTCGACCGGGGTGTGGTTGCCCAGGTGGTCGTCGAGAAGCCCGGCGAGGTCACCCGCCTGCTCTGGTCGCGCCTGCCTTATGCGCAGGCCGTCCGGGTTGCCGCCCTGTCCGATCGGGCGGTGCTGTCGGATATGTGGGGCAACGAAACGCCCATCACGCCTGAGGCGGGCGTCTATACGCTCAGCCTGGCTGGGGCTGAGTGCAACCAGACGACCGGCGATTTCTGTATGATCGGCGGCCCGCCCCTTTATCTGACCGAGTCTGTCCCGGCAGGCGCGAGCCTCCGCTTGGAGGATGCGGGCCTGGGCGTGATAATTGTGGAGTCCCCGGATGGTACAGGCGGCTATTGGGGGGTGGAAGGTGGCGGCATCTCCAATCCCGCCTGGCGGGCTGCGCTCGTCGTCGCCCTGTGCGGGGCCGCCCTGGGTGTGGCGGCGCTCTATAATAATCATAGACGGATTCATCGTCAGGCAGCTTCAGGAGGGTAGCGATGCCAGAGGTAAAGATTTTCTGGGATCCACAGGGTCTGGCTATCGACTCGCTTGGCACGAAAGAGTTCTTACGGGCCACCGATGGGGATACACCCTACATATCGCTGTCCGTGCGTATGCTGAGCATCGACGCGCCGGAGACTCATTATCCCGGTCGGTCGAGGCCCTCCAACAGCGATGACGACCTGGCGAAGCTGGCCGAGTGGATTTACCAGGGGCAGGCCCCGATCGACGACCAGCTTGCCGCCTATATTTTTCCACGCCTGGTGACCGGCCAGGCTGGCACCCTGCAAGAGCACCAGGGCAAGCAGGCCGCCGCCATGTTCGAGGACTTGCTGGACAAGCGCCTGACCCGTGAGAACGGCACGCGCCGGAACCTGTACGTGTCCGCCGCCGACGAGCGGTTTGACCAGTACGGCAGGCTGCTGGCTTACATCGCGCCCTCCTATTCCAGCGAGGAGTTGGAGACGCTGTCGGTCTGGGAGCGGGCCTCGTTCAACCTTTTGATGGTTCGCTCTGGCTGGGCGGCGACGATGATCATCTTTCCCAGCATCCCCAAATACCCGGACCTGGTGCTGTTTCGGGACGCGGCCAGAGAGGCGTATCTGTCCGGTCTGGGGGCCTGGGCGGAGCCGACTCTGC
>JARRJX010000535.1:0-3191 GCA_037388645.1 Chloroflexota bacterium | reverse complement strand
ACGGAGCGCCATGCCAACCCTGATCCTCGATAACCAGGCCATCTTCTATTTCGAATACCGGGTGTCGCTGAGCCACTACCCGCCCCTGCTGCTGATCCACGGGGCAGGGGGGCAGCACACCAACTGGCCGCCCCAGGTGCGCCGGTTAGGCTCTGCGCGGGCCTTTGCGCCCGACCTGCCCGGACATGGCCGGTCGGAGGGGCCGGGCTGTCGATCTATTGCCGAGTATGCGGCCCGGCTGCTGGCCCTGATGGATGCGCTGGGAGTCGACTCATTTATCCCGGTCGGCCACTCGATGGGCGGCGCGGCGGCCCTCCAGCTTGCCCTCGACGCGCCCGATCGGGTGGCCGGGCTGGCCGTGATCAGCGCCGGGGCCAGCCTGCCGGTCGGCGGCGACTTGATCCGGCTCGTCCAAGAGGATTTCAAGGCGGCGGTCGGGGCTATCGTCACGCGGGCCTACGGCCCGGCGGCGGATGACGAATTGAAGCGGCTGGGCCGCCGGATGCTCGCCCAGGCGTCGCCCGACGTGCTGCTGAGCGACTACCTGGCCTGCCGTGCGTTCGACGTCTCGGCCCGGCTGGGCGAGGTGGGCGCGCCTGCGCTGGTCGTTGGCGGGGCGGCGGATAGAATGGCCCCGCCGGAGCTTTCGGTGGCGCTGGCGGAGCGGCTCCCCCGCGCCGAGCTGCACCTGGTCGAGGGGGCCGGGCACATGCTGCCAGTCGAATATCCTGATAAGCTGGCCGGGCTGATCCGTGACTGGTTGGAGAGAGAAGGGTGATATGAGCGATGAGCAGCACACCGTCCAGGCCCCCGATGGGACTTCGATCACCGTCCGCGTGCGGCGCGACAAACGGCTGAAGAAGTCGGCCCGGCTGGAGCGCGACGGGGGCGCGATCATCCTGCGTGTGCCCTACCGCCTGCCCCGGCGCGAGGTCAACCGGCTGCTGGCCGACATCCCCGGACGGTTAGCCCGCAAGCAGGAGCGGGCCGCCCGCCGCACCGACGACGACCTCCAGGCGCGCGCCGAAACCATCAACCAGAAATATTTCAAGGGGGAGATCGAGTGGGCGGCGATCCGCTGGGTGGGCAACATGCGCACGCGGCTGGGAAGCTGCACCCGCGGCGGCTCGACCGACGGGCACATCCGCATCAGCGAGCGCATCAAGGGCTGGCCGGAGTGGGTGGTCGACTACGTGATCGCGCACGAGCTGGCCCACCGTGCCCACGCCAACCACAGCCAGGCGTTCTGGGATTATCTCACCGAGGCGTACCCGCTCACCGAGCGAGCACGTGGGTTCATCCAGGGGGTGGGCTTCGCCGCCGGGGAGGTGCTGTCTGAGGACGACGCCCACGAATAGGCAAAAAGTAGAGATGCCCGCCCTGGTGCGGCGAGCATCTCATTCAATCCATCATCCGCATTGTATCGACGAGATTGGGGTAGAATGGATGCCTGCCTCTCTGGCGCATTCCTGCCCATCACTTGCCCACTTCCTCAGGCACACTATGCATTCTCGCGCCAGAGAGACCAGATAGTAACGACTTTACAAGTAAGCTTCTTCCGATACGCTACAGTGACCTAAATCTACCAGTAAACACGCCCATAAGTTACCAATAAAAATCGTGGCATGACGCCGTCACTACCACTTAACATTATCTCTTTTTAGGAGAGCGTTCTCAATAGCCCATTTGTCCTACCGGTCACAATGTCCAGGGCGGCCCGCCCCGGCAGGCCGCCTGTGGGCGGTTAGCCTTCCAGCTTGAAGCCCACCTTGACCGTGACCTGCCACTGCGCCACCGAGCCGTTCTCGACCCGGCCTCGAATCTCGACCACCTCGAACCAGCCGATCTGCCGGACGGTCTCCGACGACCGCCCGATGGCGTTGTTGACCGCCTCCTCGACGCTGGTGGGTGAGGTGCCGGTCAGCTCGATCATCTTGTAAACGGGGTCGCTCATGATGTTCCTCTCCTTCAGGATGGGGGTAATGTTGGGGGCCTCGTGCCCGCCATCCTGATTATAGCAAGGACGGGTGTTGCCGTGGAGACTGTATTGACCGCCTGACACTTTTTACAGGACATTCGCGTAGATAGACTTCAGACTGGAATAACCAATCAGTGCGTCGTAGCCGGGAGCCTGTCCGCCAAGAATCACAACCTGCTGCAACCGCATAGCATTTATCCACAGCCCTTCCGCGCATGGCTTCATGCTGCACGGCAGCACCCGGCACCGCTCACTTGCCGCGCCCTGGCTGGTTGCGGTTCGGCAAACACTCAGATCATGGAGAGAGAGCATGAAAACGTATCGAACGAACGCCATTATTGTGGGTGTTTTGTTTATCATCGCGACCGCCTTTCTTTTCATCGGGGGAGCGGTTTACGGCCCTATCCTGGATTCTCCCGACTACCTGACTCTTGCCTATCCAAACCGAGTGACGGCGGTGGCTGGCATGCTGCTTGAGTTTGCCTGTGTGGTCGCCATCCCGCTGATACCGGTGTTCATGTATCCTGTCTTGACTGATCAACGTCAGCGAGGGGTATCTGAACAGCGGGGAGGCGGGCGCTTTCTACTATCAAAACCTGGGCAGCTCGATCCAGGCCGAGAACCTGTGGATCTTCCTGTTTTACGTGCTCATCTTCACGCTGGGGGGCCTGATATTTTATTCCGCATTGTACAAGTCGAGAGTCGTCCCCCGGTTTATCTCGATCTGGGGACTCATTGCCGCTGCACTCCTTTTTGTTGGCACGGTGCTGCTCATGCTCGAAGTGGATACCGGGGCGCTGGGGAACGTGTGGGAGCTGATCACAGCCGCGCCTATTGCCGTGAATGAGATGGTGCTCGCGCTGTGGCTGATCATCAAGGGGTTCAATCTGCCGACGGTCGCCTCCAAGCCTGCCTGAGTGGATGCTCATGAGGGCGATTATCTACACAGAATACGGGCCGCCGGACGTCCTTCAACTCAAAGAGATAGAAAGGCCCGTTCCCAGGGACGGTGAGGTGCTCGTCAAAGTCAGGGCGACCTCAGTAACCCGATACGACTAGGGAACCAATGGTCAGAATAATAACTGAACTTTCGTGAATCTTGAAAAAAACGAAAGTCCAGAAGCCAAGTTGTCAAGTGCACATTGCCTTGCCAGGTTTTTCTTAGACTATACGCGTTGGGGGTAGTACTCTATTTTCTCTTCCAACTTGAGTG
>JARRJX010000534.1:0-3487 GCA_037388645.1 Chloroflexota bacterium | reverse complement strand
AGCGAGACGAGCAGCTTCACCGCGCCCTCCACGTCGCCCAGGTCGACGGTCTCGCTGGTGGAGTGGATGTAGCGGCAGGGGATGCTCAGCCCGGCGGCGCGCACCCCGGCGCGGGACAGCGGGATGGCTGCGGCGTCGGTCGAGCCGCCGGTCAGAATCTCGCGCTGGACGGGCACACCGGCGGCCTGGGCGGCGTCCTCTAAGAGGTGGATCACCTCCGGCGCGCTCAGCATACGGGCGTCTTTGATCTTGATCGAGGGGCCCGCGCCTAACTGCACGTCGGTCTTGGACGTTTTGGGGGTGTCGCCGGTGCGGGTCACGTCGACGGAGATGCCGATATGCGGGTCGACGGCGTAGGCGGCGGTCGCCGCGCCGCGCAGGCCGACCTCCTCCTGGACGCTGAACACGAACGCGACGTCGTTGGGGGTCTCGCCCAGGCGGCGCATGACCTCGATCTGGACGGCGCAGCCCACCCGGTCGTCCATGCTCTTGGCGGTCAGGCGGTCGCCGCGCCGGACGAACCCGCGATCCATGCAGGCGGCATCGCCGACGCGCACGGTCGGTTTGCCGGAGCCGCCGCTCACGTCGATGAACAGCTCCTCCATTTTGGGCAGGCGGTTGACGCTGCCCTCCACGCCAACCGCGCCGACCAGGCCGTCGGCGAAGCGGACGCGATTGCCGATCAGAGTCGAGGGATAGAGCGCGCCGACGCCGGTGAAACGCAAAAAGCCCTTCTCGTCGACGTAGGTGACCATCAGGCCGATCTCGTCCATGTGGGCGGCGAGCATCACCCGGCGAGGGTCGGGGCCTGCGGCGCGCCGCCAGGCGATCACGTTCCCCAGGGGATCGACGCTGACCTCATCGGCCAGGCCGTCAAGCTCGTCAAACCTGCGGCTACATAATAAAAAGTGCCCTCCGGGCACTACCAGAGCGCTGCTCTGGCTCCGCCTGCGGCGGAGAAAGCCCTTATTCGGACGGTTTTGAAGTCCGTCCAAGCATTGTCTGACCACCGCCGCTAGCGGGCCAATACGGCGGGGACAAGGCGGGAGAGCGCCTCGTGCACCAGCCTGACCGCGTTCCGATAGTCTCTCTTGTTCAGGATCGCCGCCGGGCTGTGGATGTAGCGGCAGGGCACCGAAACCGCCGCCACCGGCACGCCCACCCCGGCGGTGTTGATCGACCCGGCGTTGGTGCCGCCGATGCCGGGCTGTTTGAACTGGCAGGGAATGCCAAGCGCCTCGGCTGTCTCGGTCAGCAGGGCGTTCAGGCGGCGGTCGTAGATCACGCTGCGATCCATCAGGCTGATGGCCGGGCCCTTGCCTAACTCGGTGGTCGGGGAAGCGTCGTCGTCCCTGGGCAGGTCGTCGGCGATGGTGCCTTCGAGCACGAAGGCGGCGTCGGGCTGGACGCGGTTCGCCACGACCTTCGCACCGCGCAGGCCGACCTCTTCCTGGACGGTGAAGGAGGCAATGAGATTGATGGGTAAGGGATCGCCGCGCAGGAGGTGCACCAGGACGGCACAGCCCGTCCGGTTGTCGAACGCCTTGCCCCGGACTGTGGTGCCCAAATCGACGAACTGCGAGTCGAAGCCGATGCGGGTGCCCGGCGGAGCCTTGGTGAGCGCCTCGTTCTTACTCTCCGTGCCGATGTCGACCTGAAGCGAGTCGATATCGACCACCTTATCCCGCTCCGAAGCGGACAGCAGGTGGATGGGCTTCGCGCCGATCACGCCGGGGATTTTATGCGGCCCGACGAGCACGGGCAGGCCCAATAAAATGCGGGCGTCGAGGCCACCGATGGCGGCGACCTTGAGCATCCCCTCCCGGCTGTTGCCGACCACCATCAGGCCGACCTCGTCCATGTGGGCGTCGACCAGCACGGTCAAGCGCTTCCGGCTGCCGGTCCCGAATTTGTAGGCCAGGATATTGCCCAGGGTGTCCGTCTCGACCTGGTGGACGTGCGGCTCGATCATATCGAGGATGACCCGGCGCACCTCGCCTTCCGCGCTGCTGACGCCCATCGCCTCGGAGAGCTGTCTCAGGATTCTCATCGACGTGTGATGCCGCTTTCCTCAGTCATCGGAGTCCAACGCGAGCTGGCCGAGCGTGTCTTCGTCAAGCTCTCGGACGAACCTGACCAGCAGCCGCGCCACCCGCCCGATATCTTTCAGGGAGACGATCTCGACCGGGGTGTGCATGTTCCGAATCGGGATGCTCAGGATGGCGGTCGGCACGCCCTCCCGGCTCACCTGGACGACCCAGCCATCGGTGCCGCTGCTGCGCGGGGCTGGCTCCGGGTGGAGGTCGACCTCCATCCGCTTCGCGGCTTTGCGCAGCATGTCGAACAGCTTCGGGTGGGCGTTGGGGCCGATGATAATCGCGGGGCCTTCGCCCAGCTTGAAGCCCTTGTCGGCGGTCACGCCGGTGCCGACCCCAAAGGTGGTATCGACGACGACGGCCAGGTCGGGCTGCGTGTGCCAGGCGAGCGTCTGCGCGCCGATCAAACCGACCTCCTCCTGCACGTTCGCCACGGCCAGCACGTCCCACCGGTGGTGGATCGGCTGAAGCTCGTGGAGAAAGAGGGTGAGCGCGGCGACCGAGGCACGGTTGTCCAGCGCCTTGCCGCTCAACAGGCTGTTCTCCAGGCGCACCGCCTGCCGGGCGAAGGAGACTGGCGTGCCAACCCGCACGCGGTTTTTCAACTGGCGAGCGCTCAGCCCGGTGTCGATCACCAGGTCGTCGAAATCCGGGACCTTCTTGCGCTCGGTGGCGCTCAGCACGTGTGGGGGGCGGCTGCCCACCAGTCCGGGGATCGCTTCCGTGCCGTGGACGATCACCGGCTGGCCCAACAGCACGCGCCGGTCGACGCCTCCCACGCTGGTCACGCGGAGGAAGGCTCCCTCGATGCGGGTGACTATCAGGCCGATCTCGTCCATGTGGGCGGCGACCAGCAGCCTGGGACGAGGCTCCTCGCCCACGCCGTAACGGGTCCCGATCAGACTGCCCAGCCGGTCGGTCTCCAGGTCGTCCACCAGCCCCGCCCAGGCGGCGCGGATGACCTCCCGAACCGGGCCTTCATAGCCCGAAATCCCAGGGGCCTCCGACAACTCAGACAGGCAGGCAGCCAGGTCCATCGTCTTCAATCCTCAGCGCATCCAGAACCAGAGGCCGCCCATTACGGCTCTACGGTCGGCTCGTCGGTGACTTCTTCGGTCGGCTCTTCGGTTGGCTCCTCGGTCGGTTCCTCTGTCGTCGCCTCAGCGGTCGCGGTCAGGTTGGCGTTGGCCGTCGCAGTGAGATTGGCGTTAGCTGTCGCGGTGAGGTTCGCATTGGCTGTGGCGGTCTGATTGGCGTTGTACGTCGCGGTCAGCGCGGCGGCGGTCTGGGTCATCGGGGCGACCGCGGTGGCCGTCAGGTCCTGCGCCCCCCTGGTCTGAAGCGCCTCGATGGTGGCCGTCGCGCCTAAGTCAGGAGTCGGCGTCTCGGTC
>JARRJX010000533.1:0-4604 GCA_037388645.1 Chloroflexota bacterium | reverse complement strand
GCCGCAGATCATCAGCCGTGGGTTCGTGTATCTCAAGGACGCTGACGAGCTGCTGGCGGCGAGCAGCAAGGAGATCAAGCGGCAGTACAATCGCGGGATACCGCACTTGCAGCAGGCGCTGGAGGATTTCTTCTACCGCGAGACGCACTCACGCCCGGTGGTGCTGCCCCGCTTCATCCAGGTGGCGGGCTAGGGATACCGCCGCGCCGGTGGCGTCCGCCGGACAGGCGGGTTATACTCAGCGCGGTTGGTAATCCGTCGAGCATTGTAGTGAATTTCCGCCCGGCATCTGGCCGGGCTTTCGTTTGCAAGGTAGAGGGGGCCAGCGCGGCGGCTCAGATGGCTACCGCGCTGGAGTGAGAAGGCTTATATGGAAGCAGAGATGCAGCAGATAACGGGCACGATCAAGTGGTATAACAGGAAACCGTCGGCCACGAACGTCAGCCGCCTTGAGGGGGCCTACGCACCATCCGAACCAGTCTCGACCGGCGAGGGCTTCTCCGGGCTGGGGCTGCACGCCGACCTGCTGCGCGCGGTGCGCCGGGCGGGATACGCCGAGCCGACGCCGATCCAGGTGCAGGCCATCCCCTACGTGCTGGCCGGGCGCGACCTGATGGGCGCGGCCCAGACCGGCACCGGCAAGACTGCCGCCTTTGCGCTTCCGATCTTGCAGCGCTTATCCGCCAGGGCCGCCGAGGGGCGCGGCTCGAATGGGAATCATAATAAACGGAGCAGCCACCCAATACGGGTGCTGGTGCTCTCACCCACGCGCGAGCTGGCTCTCCAGATCGGGGAGAGCTTCAGCACGTACGGGCATTATACGAACCTGACCAACACCGTGGTTTTCGGGGGCGTAGGGCAGAACCCGCAGGTGCAGGCCCTCCAGCGCGGCGTCGACATCCTGGTCGCCACGCCGGGACGGCTGCTCGACCTGATCGGGCAGGGATACATCCACCTGGATCGAGTCGAGGTGCTGGTGCTGGACGAGGCCGACCGCATGCTCGACATGGGTTTCATCCACGACGTGCGGCGGATCGTCAAGCTGATCCCGACGGAGCGCCAGACGCTGCTGTTCTCCGCCACGCTGACCCACGAGATTCTCAAGCTGGCCGGGAACACCCTGCGCGACCCGGTCGAGGTGTCCATCTCGCCGGAGCAGCCCACCGTAGAGGCGATCGAGCAGGCCGTTTACTTCGTCCCCAAGCAGAAGAAGCGGGCCTTGCTGGAACACCTGCTGTCCGACTCGACGATCACCCGCGCGCTGGTCTTCACCCGCACCAAGCACGGTGCGAATCGGGTGGTCAAGAACCTGGCCCAGGCGGGTATCCGCGCCGAGCCGATCCACGGGAACAAGTCACAGACCGCCCGCCAGCAGGCGCTCAAGAACTTCCAGGCGGGCAAGACGCGCGTGCTGGTCGCCACCGACGTGGTGGCGCGCGGGATCGACGTGGAGGACATCTCTCACGTGATCCAGTTCGACCTGCCTAACGAGCCGGAGACATACGTCCACCGGATCGGGCGCACTGGGCGGGCCGGTGCGGAGGGGATCGCGCTGGCGTTCTGCGCGGAGGACGAGCGTCCTTATCTGAGAGAGATCGAAAAACTGATCCGGATGCGCATCCCGGTGATCCGGGACCACCCGCTCCAGGCGTAAGACCGCTCCACCAATAACCTGAGCACTTATCCGTACATCCACTGTGGGTGTACGGATTTTTTTGCGCCTTACTGAACCTCCCAGACGTGAACGACCGGCCTGGCCTCATCCGCGAAACGCTCGAAGACGTACAGGAAGCCCCGCTCGCGGTCGTAGGCCATCTCGCCCAGCCGGTAGCGGCGCTGATCCCCCTGCCCGATCTGGTTCTCTTCGACCGTGGCGTTCAGAAACAGGTGCTCGTCGACGTCCAGGACGGCGTAGGGCTGCGGCTCGTAGGGCGCGACCTCCCCGGCGGCGCTGGCGGCCAGGTCGGCGGGGTCGTAGAAGAGTATCTGGGCGTCGAAGCGGGAGCTCCACCAGCCCCGGCTTTCGGCGAGGTGGCCGGGGCACAGCCCTTGCATGCTCTGCGGACATTCCGTGCCATCCGGGTTGTAGCAGCCGACCATGGTCAGGTTCTGCTCGACACAGGGCATACCATCGCCAGCCGGGCTGAAAAAGCCATACCACAAATAGCCCGACGCTTTCGTCCCGGCGAAAACCACCGCGCTCCGCCCGTCGGGCGTGGTGAGCCACGCGCCTCCCTCCCATTCGTCGGCGTGCTGGTAGCCGTTCAGCCGGAAGTCGGTGGTGTCGTCCCCCCTGGTGTTCGAATAAAGCAGCAGCGTCCGGTCGGGAATGTGCGCCCCCGGAGCGGGCGGGTCACCTTCCTGCCAGGGGGCATAGGCGAACAGGGACGGCCCCATGCCCGACCATCCACCATCGCGATAGCGCCCGGTCGCCAGCGCCATACCCTCGACGTGCGCGTCGGCCCACTCCTGGGGGATGGCAAAGAGATAGCCGTTGGTGCTGTAGAGCGATTCGTCGTCGATCCACCACGCGCCCTGGGTGTTCGGCTGGGATAAATCCGTCTCGCACCAGGCGTGGGTGGGCCGGATCACCGTCTCGTCGTCGTGGAAATGCTGCCCCCAGGCCAGATACAGCTTGCCCGACGACTGGCCGGGCTGCGCGGGGAGGTATTCCAGCCCCACGCGTGGTATCTCGGCGAAGGTGTCGAACAGACCGCCCCGCACGTCGTGGAAGCCCTGGAGGGTGGCTGCCGTGTTGAGCGCCTCCAGATCGCGCGAGAGGCTCGGCTCCGGGATGCTGATCTCGGAGACGTAGTTCCAGACGTCGTGCCCGGTGCCAAACAGGGAGCCGGGGTAGCCATCGGACTCGCCGCCTGGGTCGCCGTCGGGATAATAGGCCAACGCCTGCCCGCCATACTCCCAGCCCTCTTCGTCCGGCGCATCGTCTGCCCGGATGGGTAGCCTGAAGGCCCCTCGATAGACGAGATCGTCTGGCCGGGGATAGATTGGACGGATCGGGAGTCGAGGGGGGTGGGGGGAGCGTGACAGGCTCGTGGGTGGCCGGTGCCACACCGGCCTCCCCATCCTCTGCGTTGGGAGATGGCAGATTACAGGCCAGGGCGCTCGCCAACAACAAACCGATCACGAGCAGCGGAAAGCGGAGTCTCATCGGTGGGTCTCTCCCGGCGGCACAGGACGGCACATCAACGCTATTCTAACACAACCCGGCCTCCCTTTTTCGGATCCGCTTCCAAAAAACGGCATCCATGATAAGATTTATCTGGGAGCAAGCGACGAATAGCCCGGCACGCGGCTGTTCGTCAGGGATCATGAGGACATGCCACATGGAGCAAGCAAACTACTGGGCGGTCACCGCGCCTGCGCGGCCATCGTACCGGGGCCTCGACCTGCCTGATTCGGCGGACTGCGTGGTGATCGGCGGTGGGCTGACCGGCCTCTCGACAGCCTATCACCTGGCCCTGGAAGGCGTCCCGGTGGTGGTGCTGGAGCGCGAGCACCTGGGATGGGGAGCCAGCAGCCGCAACGGTGGGATGGGTATCCCGCATCTCAACGCCGGTTTTGAGACGCTGAACGCACAGTACGGCATCGAGGCAGTGCAGCGGATGTTCGGGGCGACGCTGGAGGCCAACCGGCTGGTCGAGGCGATCGTCGGGCGGGAGCACATCGAGTGCGACCTGCAAAAGACCGGCTCGCTGGCCGCCGCCCACCGGCCCGGCCAGCTCAAGTGGCTGGCGGAGCGGCAGCGCAGGCTGGCCGCCGACTTCGACCACCTCACCCGGCTGATCCCCCCGGAGAGCTTCCACGAGGAGCTGGGCACGGATCGCTATTACGGCGGGCTGGTGGACGAGGCGAGTATCGGGCTGCACCCGGCCAGGCTCGTGGCGGGGATGGCGCGCATCGCGGACGAGGCGGGCGTGACGCTGCGCGAGGGTATCGACGCGCTGGACGTCCAGGAGGAGGCGGATGGCTTCGAGGTCGTGACGGCGGGGGGGAGAGTCCGGGCGAAGGAGGTGGTCGTTGCCACGAATGGCTACACGGGCGGCACGACCCCCGCTCTGCGCAGGCGGGTGATCCCGCTCGCCAGCACCATCATTGCCACCGAGCCGCTGGACGAGGCGCTGGCGGACCGGATCATCCCCCGGCGGCGGATGGTCTACGACACCCGGAACAACCTCTACTACTTCCGTATCCTGCCCGCTAATCGCATGCTGTTCGGGGGTCGCCCGACCTTCCGGCTGGCCGACGTGGAGCGAAACGGCGAGCGGCTGCGGCGGGGGATGGTCGCCCTGTTCCCGGAGCTGGCCGGTGTGCCGATCGCGTACGCGTGGAGTGGGCTGGTGGGCATGACCTTCGACCAGATGCCGCACCTGGGCCGGATGGACGGCCTGCGTTTCGCGCTGGGCTATAACGGCGACGGGCTGACGATGTCGGTCTATTTTGGGATGCGGCTGGCGGGGGCGATCGCCGGGACGGGCGAGCTGCCGCCCTTCGCCCAGCTGCGCTTCAGGAGCATGGTGTTCTACCGCAAGCGGCCCTGGTTCCTGCCGCTGGCGAGTGCGTATTTCTGGGCCAGGGATGAGATC
>JARRJX010000532.1:0-2616 GCA_037388645.1 Chloroflexota bacterium | reverse complement strand
GATACGCACGCTCTCGCCGTATCTGCGAGATGGAGAGATCGCCGACGGCCCCGACCACACCTGGCCCATGACGCAAGAAGAGCGGGCAACAGTGACAGAATTTGCCCAGACGGTCGTCGACCGGACACAGGCGTACAACCCACCAGGGTTTGTGTTGGATGTGGGCCGTATTGAAGGGCGCGGCTGGGCCGCGCTGGAGGTCAACCCGGCCAATGCTTCAGGGGGTTACGGCTGCGATCTGGCAGAAGTGCTGAACGCTATTCGTGCCTCCTGTATCCTGAAAAAGAACGTTGACCCGGAACACAGGCGTTGGATACAGGAGTTTGTTTCGTGGGATGTAGACTAGCCACAGATTGTCTTTCATAGTTCAGGGGTTGACTCGAATCCTTAACCTCCGTATACTATCGAAGGTTTTTAGCAGGAGGATTAGCATGCTCACTCTAAGGCAACTCGTTGAATCCCGGACAAATACTGCCAGCGCCATGCTGGCCGGTCAGTGTTCAACACGCCTTCAGACAGGTGAGCGCTTTACCTAACTGACTCCCACTGCGGGCGTGTCTGCCCGCCTGAATCTGAAAATCAATGCAGCGCCGCGGGCATCGTCTCGCGGCGCTTTTCGTTCTGAGGCGTGGCAGGTCGGTAACCGACGCGTAAAGCGAAGACACAAAGAAGGAGTCTATGAATACGGTTATCACCGTAACGCAAAAGCAGCTATCAGAGGTGCTGCTGAATATCGCCGTGGTGCGCCCGGTGTTCATCTGGGGGCCGCCCGGCATTGGGAAATCGGCGCTGGTCGAGCAGTTCGCAGCGCAGGTGGGCCTGCCCTGCGTATCGCTGCTGGGCAGCCAGCTCGCGCCGGAAGACCTGATCGGCGTGCCGCAAATCATCGATGGCAAGAGCCGGTTTTGCCCGCCGACGCTCATCGCCCGTGACGATCCATACTGCCTGTTCCTGGATGAACTGAACGCCTGCAGTCACGAAGTGCAGAAGGCATTCTATAGCCTGATCCATGAGCGGCGTATCGGCGACTACTATCTGCCAGAAGGGTCGATCATAATTGGGGCAGGCAACCGTGCCCAGGACAGCGCCATCGTGCGCCCGATGTCCTCGGCGCTGATCAACCGCATGATCCATGTCCATTTGCAGGCATCGCATCGCGACTGGATGGAGTGGGCGTACGGTGCAGGCATCCACCCGCTGGTGATCGACTACATCCGGAATCGCCCGGATCACCTGTGGATGCAGCCGCCCAAGCATGAGGAGCCGTTCTCTTCGCCGCGCGCCTGGCACATGCTCAGCGACGTGCTGTACGAGTACGGAGAGCGAATCAACGAGCATATTGTCGAAGTGCTCGCATACGGTACGCTGGCACCGGCTCATGCCGGGGCGTTCAAGGCGTTCTTCAAGCAGGTGCAGGGTAACTACCGGCTTGAGGCCATTCTGAAGGGCGATATGGGATGGCCGAACGAGCCGGAAGACCGGGTTATCCTGTACTTCCTGGCGATGAGCTTCCGGGCCCATCTCGTCAAGGAGCTACCGGCTCATCACAAGAAAGCCAGCCGCTACCAGAGCGACCTGGCCCACCGGGCCAAGGCGCTTCTCAAGCAGTTGGCGCATGTGAACCTGGAAATGGCTCAGATGGTCATGTCCGATCAGGACAGCGCCGAACCGCTGCCCAACTGGTTTGTGGTAGAGGTCATCCGAGACCTGCCGCGCCTGGTGAAGCTGGAGGCCAATCATGCCTGAGAGACGGAAGCCAGACAACACCACAGTGCGAGATAGAGCAGAGGAGCGCTTTCAGGAGGGGTTGTGGCGCGTTGAGGGCCACCCCCTCTTTGCACCCCTTGCCTGGCGAGCCTCCATCCGCGCCGTTGACGATCTGCCGCGAATGGCCCGGGCAGTTGTCTCCAGCCAGGGCGGGGTGCGCATCAACGTCCGCCAGCCTGCTTCGGCCTCGGAGTGGGCCTGGGTTATCGCCCACTGTTTGCTGCACCTGGGCATGGGACACTTCGAAGCCGAGCCGCCTCGGCATAAGCTGGCCTGGAACACGGCCTGCGATCTTGCAGTGGCCCGCTTTCTGGCCGATTTCAGATTTGGGCGTTCGCCCCAGGCACCGCGCAGACCGGATATCGGGGCCGGGCAAACGGAAGAGACTCTCTTCGAGCGTTTCGTCCGTGATGGCGTTCCCGACCACCTGAAGGATTTTGGGACCACACCGTTTGGGCAGCCGGATATGCTATGGGAAGCCCCGGTAAAGCCCCAATTCTCATTCGTTGGCTATCAAGAACCGGAATGGCAGGAGTTGTTTGGCGAGGGCCTGAAGCTGGCCGTTTCAATGGCGGTCAACGTGGTCGGCGGCGAAGCTGAGTCGATGACCGTTTATGGGAGACAGGACACGGAGCGAAGTGCGGCCCAGCGCGCAAAGGCATGGTTCGTCAACAGCTACCCGCTGCTGGGATCGCTGGCTGTGGCTTTCGACATCATCGAGAGTGCGAAGACCTGCCAGGCGAAGGATATCTCCGTGGCCGCAGTCAGCGTTGAAACACAGGAAATCTATTTCAATCCAGCGGCGGGGTTGAGCGAGGAAGAGCTGCGCTTCGTGATGGCACATGAGTT
>JARRJX010000531.1:0-2616 GCA_037388645.1 Chloroflexota bacterium | reverse complement strand
CGGAGTTTTACGAGGCGGACTATCCCATCCCGGAGAACTGGGAGGAGATGCTCGCTCTCTCCGAGCGGATGGTGGTGGACGGCAGGACTCCCTGGTGCATCGGCTTTGAGAGCGGCGACGCGACCGGCTGGGTGGGCACCGATTGGAACGAGGACGTGATGCTGCGCAACGCCCCGCTGGAGGTCTACGACGCCTGGGTAATCGGCGACATGCCCTTTAACTCGCCGGAGGTCAGGCGGGCGTTCGAGATCTCGGCCCAAATCTGGTTCAACGACGCCTTTGTGCATGGAGGCAGGGACGCGATTCTCAACACGTTCTTTATCGATGCCCTCTACCCGATGTTCGACAATCCACCTGGCTGCTGGCTGTCCAAGCAGGGCAGTTTTACCCCCTCGCTCGTCCCGGAAGGGAATATCCAGGGTGAGGATTATGATTTCTTCTACCTGCCGCCTATCGACCCGGCCTTTGGGCGGCCCATCCTGGGCGCGGGCGACATCGTCGGCGTGTTCGACGACCGCCCGGAGGTGCGCGAGCTGGTGTATTACCTGACCAGCCCGGAGGCGGCCCAGCGTCTGATCGAGCCGGGCAGGTTTATCTCGCCCCTGAACGAGGTCGACCTGGACTGGTATCCCAGCGAGGCCGACCGCCGCTACGCCGAGCTGCTTTACAGTACAGATAGTTTCCGCTTCGACGCCTCAGACCAGATGCCTGTCGAAGTCTATGAGGCCTTCTGGGCGGGCATCATGGACTTCGTCTCCGGGGCGGACCTGGACCAGGTGCTGTCGAATATCGACGCCGCCTGGCCCCGCTGATCGGCCCCACCGCCAACACAAAAACAGGGAGGCGGACGCTTGTGCCGCTCCCTGTTTTTGTGCTGAAAGCTGACAGGCTGAAATGCTGATAGGCTGCCCCGCTACTCCCCCACCCCCGCGTAGGCCGCCGGGATCAGCCCCAGGTCGCGCGCCTGGGCCGAGAGTTCCTCCCGGAAATCGGGGTGAGCGATGTTGATCAGCGCCTGCGCCCGCTCGCGGATCGTGCGCCCGTAGAGCTTCGCCACACCGTACTCGGTCACGATGTAATGCACGTCGTTGCGGGTGGTCACCACCCCGGAGCCGGGCTTGAGCTGCGCGGTGATCCGGCTGATCGTGCCGCCCTTCGCCGTCGAGGGCAGCGCGATGATCGGCTTGCCCCCCTTCGAGCGGGCCGCCCCTCGCACGAAGTCCACCTGCCCGCCCACCCCGCTGTAGAGCTTCGAGCCGATGCTGTCCGCGTTGACCTGCCCGGTCAGGTCGACTTCCAGCGCCGAGTTGATCGAGATCATCCGGTCGTTCTGCGCGATCAGGAACGGGTCGTTGACGTACTCGGTCGGGTGCAGCTCGACGATCGGGTTGTCGTGGATGAAGTCATACAGCCGCTTGGTGCCCAGCGCGAACCCGGCGATGATCTTGCCGGGGTGGATCGACTTGGCCTCGTTGTTGATGATCCCCGCCTCCACCAGGTCGATCACGCCGTCCGAGAACAGCTCGGTGTGGATGCCCAGGTCTTTTTTGTCGGTCAGGTACCCCAGCACCGCGTCGGGGATGCCGCCGATCCCGGTCTGGAGCGTGCTGCCGTCCTCGATCATCTCTGCGATGAAGCGCCCCATCGCCTGCTGGATCGCTGATGGCTCGCCCTGCCGGAACTCCGGCAGCGCGTAGTCGACCTCTACCAGGCAGTCGATCTTGCTCAGGTGGATGAAGCTGTCGCCCAGTGAGCGCGGCATCTGCGGGTTCACCTCCGCCACCACGATCCGCGCGGCATCAGCCGCCGTTTTCGTCACGCCCACCTCGACCCCGTAGGAGCAGAAGCCGTGCTCGTCGGGCGGGGAGACGTGGATCAGGGCCACGTCGAGCGGCAGCTCCTCGCGCAGCACGCGGGGGATTTCGGAGAGGAACACCGGCGTGAAGTCCGCCCGCCCGGCCTGCACCGCCTCGCGCACGTCGGCGGAGATGAACATCGTGTTCACCCGCAGGTGGCCCTCCATCTCCGGCTTGACATATTCCCCCGCGCTCAGCGTCAGCAGTTGCATGATCTCGACCCCTTCCAGCGCCGGGGCGTAGTCCACCAGCGCCTCCAGGATCACCTGCGGAACCGAGCAGTTGCCGGTCAGGAACACGCGCTGGCCGGATTGGATGATCCGGGCGGCTTCCTCAGCCGAGCAGCGTCGTTTGTTGTAAATCTCAACCCTATGCATGCTACCTCTCCTGCCCCGCTTCGCCGACCAGCGACGCCAGCCGCTCGCTCAGCACCGCACCGCCGTGAACCGCGACCCCGCGCCGCAGGCTCTCGTCCCCGTCCATCACCGCCTGTGAGCCTTCGTCGGCCAGCCGCTGGATGTAGGGCCAGGCGGCGTTCAGGTAAGCGTTGGTGGCCGTCCGGGCGACCACGCCCGGCATGTTCGGCACGCAGTAGTGGATCACGTTTTCCTCGATGAAGATCGGGTCGGCGTGCGTCATCGGGCGGCTGGTCTCACGCACCCGCCCTCGTCGATTGAGATGTCGATGATCACGCTTTTGGGCCGCATCGTGCGCACCATCTCCCGCGTGACGAGCACCGGCGCGCGCTGCCCGCGCGCCA
>JARRJX010000530.1:0-3099 GCA_037388645.1 Chloroflexota bacterium | reverse complement strand
CCAGCAGGGACGCATAGAACCGGGGCAACTTGATGATTCACCTCAAGGGGTGTAGAGTTCGCTCAACGTATTCAAGGGCGTCTTAGAGCGCATCAGAATGAAGAGGGGGCGGCGATGGCAGCGCTATCTTTCCGCGGGCGGTTAGCTAAAGGGGTGATCCTGGCCGACGGCGCGATGGGCACCCTGCTGCATACCCAGGGCGTGCCGATTGACGCCTGCTTCGACGAATTGAACCTGAGCCAGCCGGACCTCCTGCTGGGCATCCACCAGGCATACCTCGACGCGGGCGCAGAGCTGATCGAGACGAACACCTTCGGCGCGAACCGTTATAAGCTGGCCGAGCACGGTCTGGAGGGGCAGGTCGCTGCGATCAACCGGGCGGGCGTCACCCTGGCCCGGCAGGTGGTCGACGGCTCCGGGCGCGACGACGTGTACGTCGCCGCCGCCGTCGGGCCGCTGGGGGTGCGACTGGCACTGTGCGACGCCGGGGCCGACCTGCTGATCCTGGAGACGTTCTCCGACCTGGTCGAGCTACAGACGGCGGCCCAGGCCGCCCACGACATCTGCGCGACGATGCCGTTGATCGCCCAGGTGACCTTCACCCGCGACGACCGTACTTTGCTGGGCGATACGCCCCGCAACGCCGCCAGGGCGCTGGCCGAGCTGGGCGTGGACGTGATCGGCGTGAACTGCTCGAACGGCCCGGCGCAGGTCACGCGGATCGCCCACCAGATGGAGAGCGCCGCCCCAGGACTGCGCTTCTCGGCGATCCCGAACGCGGGCTGGCCCGAATACGTGGGCGGGCGAGTGATGTACCCTGCCGGGCCGGACTACTTCGCCGAGTTCGCCCTCGCCATGCGCGAGATGGGCGTGGCGGTGGTTGGCGGCTGCTGCGGGACAACGCCCGCCCACATCGCCGCGATGCGGGCCGCGCTCGACGAGCCAGGGCGCACCAGCGAGCTGATCGACCTGGACGGGATGGCCGAGTGGGCGGAGGAAGCGGTCTCTGCCCAGCCGCCCAGCGAGCTGGCCCAGAAGCTGGCGCGGGGGGACCTGGTGATCGCGGTGGAGGTATCACCGCCCAGGGGAATCGCCGCCGAGAAGGTGCTGCGCGCCGCCCAGATGCTGCGCGAGGCCGGGGTGGACGTGATCGACGTGACCGACTCGCCGATGGCGCGGATGCGGATGAGCGCCTGGGCGGTCTGCCACCTGCTGCAAAGCAAGGCCGGGATCGAGACCGTCCTGCACTTCCCCACGCGCGGGCGCAACCTGCTGCGCGTGCAGGGCGACCTGCTGGCCGCGCACGCGCTGGGGGTACGCAACCTGTTCGTCGTGATGGGCGACCCGACCCGCATCGGCGACTACCCCAACGCCGCCGACAACTACGACATCGTGCCCTCCGGGCTGGTGCGGCTGATCAAACAGAGCCTCAACCAGGGCAGCGATTGGGCCGGGAACCCGATCGGGCAGCCGACCAGCTTCCTGGTGAGCTGCGCCCTGAACCTGGACGCCGCCGACCCCGACCGCGAGATCCGGGTGCTGCGCAAGAAGCTGGAGAACGGCGCGGACTACCTGATCACCCAGCCGATCTACGACGTGGCGATCTACGAGCGGTTTGTGGCGCGCTACGAGGCACAGCACGGCCCGCTGGGGGTGCCGGTGCTGGTCGGGCTGCTGCCGCTCTACAGCGTCCGGCACGCGACGTTCCTACACAATGAGGTGCCGGGCATCACAATCCCGGAGGGGATCATGGCGCGGATCAGGGACGCGGGCGAAGACGCCCCGGCGGAGGGCGTGCGGATCGCAGGGGAACTGGCAGAGCGGCTGCGGACGATGGCGGGCGGGCTGTATTTGATGCCACAGTTCGGGCGGTACGACCTGGTGGCGGAGATCGTGGAGGGCGTGCGGGCAGCGGCGGGCGGATGATACCCACGCTCCGGCGGTAAAAGGGCGGTTCCTATAATCTATATGCTCACCGAGGGTAATATCAGGTAAGAAATTCAACGATGGGGTAAATGTATGAGCGACGGGCCCGATCTTCCCCCTCACTGGCAGTTTGCACTGGCCTCGGCACTTGGCCGCCTGGAGCAGCTGATCTGGCATCTCGACGAGCTGACGCAAAAATGGACGTTCGCCGTTCTTGGGGTGCCGAATCCAGAGAAGCTGCTCACCGTCATCGACGGCTTCTTACAGGAGGAAAAGGCGCTATACCAGGGCGATATCGCAAGGTTGAGGAAGATGCGCGACCACGTTACACAGGCAGTCGCGCCAGCCTACGAATCCGGACGGGACGCCGCCGCCGAAATCTGGTCATCTGCGCCACCGGACGACCAGCGAAAGTTTCTAAAGACCCCCGACGAGCTTATCCTGGCGGAAGTACAAAAGCACCTGCAGAAGGTGAATATCGAGGGACTCGCCGAGCGGGCATGGTTCATCGAGGGGTTTTTCCTCCAGTGGCGGGATGAGACGCTGGCCTTTTTAGCCAGGTATGGGTTGGACAGCTGACGTGGGAGACGCTAGCCAAGGGTAAGACAAATGTCTCCAGCACATCGATTTGAAGAAAGCGTGTTATGTGGCGACCGGCTGGCACCGATCACCTCGGCATTTGGGTTCCTGGAGGGCGACGTCGAGCGGTGTGTGAGTGAGTTCGCCGAGTGGCAGCGAGACATCAACGCGCAGTACGGCCAGGACGTGGTGCGCAGGCCGGTATCGGGCGACCTCGAAGGGATGCTCAAGGCGCTCCTGCCGCTGACGAACGCTAAAGAAATCCGCTATCTCTTCGTGCCGACGGCGAGCCAGTGGACGGCGTATTTCTCGAACGGGCACGACGGCAGCGACGCCGCCCCGGTCAGCTACATGGCGGGGCGGTTAGGCGCTCGGAGCGTCTACATCGTGGCGACGCCACACACCTTCAGGCGGGAGGGAGGGCGGTATAGGGGCCGCCAGGGGGCGGTGATCCTGCGAGTCCACAGCGCAGAGGGCGTTGGTAAAGGTGAGCGGATGCGCTACATCGAGCTGTTCAACGACACCGGGAAATGGGAGTTCCGCCAGGGGGGTGATTCACTTCCGTTCGAGCAGTCAGAGCGGTATAAGGCGAAG
>JARRJX010000529.1:0-2644 GCA_037388645.1 Chloroflexota bacterium | reverse complement strand
GGCAGGCCGCGGCCTGCCAGCAGCGCCAGCGACATGAGCAGGGTCGGCAGCCACAACAGCCCGCCGATCAGCCACCCGCTGGCCCGCACGACCGCCGGATGGCCGGTCTGCTGGTAATACGCGAGTATCGGGCGAGGGTCGTCGAGCACCCCCCATAGGATCGTCGCCATCGGCAGCGGCGGGAAAGCCGCCTCCAGCGCTTCCGAATCGGCCAGCGTCTGCGCATCGATCGCCAATGATCGTGGCAGCGGCGTATCGGGCACGGCTTCGGGCAGGTTGTGCCAGGAGTGCGGGTCGTTGGGGTCTCCTGTACCCATCGGTTTGGCCTCTGGGGAGGAGGCGAGGGGCGGCGGTGTTGTGGGGCGGTCGGAGCGCAGCTCGCGGGCGTAGGCTTGCAGCGCAGCGGTTTGTGCCGAGTCCGCGTATAGCGCCCGTTCGGCGTCCTCGGTCAGGGCCAGCAGCCCGCGCGCCTGCGGGTAATCGGGCATGAGGGCCAGCAGCGCCCGCAGCCTCTCCACCGCGCTGGCCCATTCCGACGCTTCCAGGTGCGTCAATGCCTGCTCGAACAGCGCGTCGGCCTCGCCGAAAGGCAGGGGACGGTCTGGTTGGTCTGCTGGCGGTTGCTCAGACATGGCCTCGATATGCCCTTCACAGGTACAAAAGTGTAAATCGTTACGGTCCACTATACCAGAGGGATTGACCGCCGATCAACAAGTGGTACTTTTGTACTGCTCCTCTCCACCACCCGCTGATTGGCAGCCTGGGCTGAAACGCTTACAATACAGGGCGTCGTATCGTTGAGGCCGTCATTGACGGCCCGATATCTGGATGATGGCCGTCGAGATGACGCCATCAAGTACGGGCAGCACGGTCGCCCCCCGCACCTGTGATTGAAAGGAGGCAGGCGGCACCACTCACTCATCCATTCCTTCATCAGGCCGCCAACCCAACATGCGAACACATTGGAAAGTCATTATTGCTGGATTAACCATTCTGGCCCTCGTCGGCCTGTGGGCCGCTGCCCCGGCGTCGACCGCGTCGGCCCAGGACAATCCTACGCTCGTTGCCAGGGCCGCCTTTGACGTGAACATCCGCGCCCTGCCGACGGTGAACAGCGCGATCCTGGCCGTCCTCACCCCTGGAGACGAGGCGGTCGCCATCGGGCGCACCCCGGCCAATAACTGGATTCAGATCGAGTACGGCTCGACCACCGGCTGGGTCGCCGCCTGGCTGACGGTTTATTCGGGTGATACGGCCATCCTCCCCGTCACCACCGACCAGGCCCCATCGGGCTCCGCTGGCGGCCCCTTCACCCTGATCTCCCCCTACAACGTCAACATCCGGACCGAGCCGAAGCCTGATGCCGACCTGGTGACGATGCTCCCCTACAACGCCTCCGGCGAGGCCATCGCCCGCAACGAGGCCAGCTCGTGGGTGCGGGTGCGTTATCAGGGGACGGAGGGTTGGGCCGCTGCCTGGCTGGTAATCATCCAGGGAGACATCAGCGAGCTGCCCGTCGACGGTGCACCGTCAAGCAGCACGCCGCGCAACGCACCCCAGACCCCCACACCGGTCTTGGCGGATGAGACAGCCACCGAGGACGAGCCATCCGATGAGGAAGCGCCCGGTTTGCTGCCGCTCTCGCCTCCCGCCGATAGTGACTACACGGTCGCCGCGCCCTTCCGGGTCAACATTCGCTCTGCGCCGAGCGTCAACGCCAACGTGCTGGGAATCATTCCCACCGGGTCGGTCGTGGCCGCCATCGGGCAGAACGCCGCTTACAACTGGATACAGGTCGAATATGGGGAGATTCAGGGCTGGGTGGCTACCTGGGTGGTGATCGGCTCGGCAGACCTGAGCGGCCTGCCCGTCACCTCGCAGAGCACCGAGTTCTCCCCGCTGGAGACGGACACCCTGCTCGCCCGCAGCATCTACAACGTCGCGATCCGTAGCGGGCCAGGGCTGTCCTACGGCCTGCAAACCGAGCTGCCCGCCTACACCGACGCGCTGCTCCTGGGCCGCACCGACGACAATAGCTGGGTGCGGGTCAATTACGAGGGGTCGGAGGGCTGGGTGGCTGCCTGGCTGATCACCGCCTCCGGCGACATCACCAACCTGCCCGTCGAGAGTCGGGCTGCGCCGTAAGGTGGATACGCGGTTGCAAGTCGCCTGCCCAGAGTGTGGCTGGCAGCCTGATGTGAATTACTCGTGGCAGTGCACTTGCGGCCACAGTTGGAATACGTTTCAGACGTACGGCGTGTGCCCGGCCTGTGCCAAGGTCTGGCAGGAGACGGAGTGTCCTGTCTGCAAGCAGTCGTCACAACATGAGGACTGGTATACCTTTCCAAATGGCGGAGAGGTCGCCAAATATACTATCCGTGCGCGTCGTATACTTCCACGCTATGGGCATATAGCACTGGACCCAGAACATCTGCTTCTGGCGCTGCTTGAGCAGCCATCAGAAGGTATTCGCAGCCTTCTGGAAACACTGCAAGTCGATAGGGGAGCGCTCTACGGACGCCTTGACCAGACACTTCAGGCCTCAAGGCGTCCTTCTGCTGTAGCCGGGGCGAGAGCCGGGCAGTTATTTGTTACCCTGCCCTTTCACCGTGCTCTCAGGATAGCTTCGCAGTTGGCCGAGAAA
>JARRJX010000528.1:0-2645 GCA_037388645.1 Chloroflexota bacterium | reverse complement strand
GCCCGGCGCGCCTTGTTAACCGCCTGATAGCAGGCGTCGGGGTAGGCGGGATTCTGCTCCTGAGCGCGGTTGGCCTGCTGAACTACCAGTTCAACCCCGAGTTCGCCCGCGGGCCGGATTGGCTGCGCATCATGCAAACCCTGAGCGAGCAGACCGCCGACGATGACCTGATCATCCGCAACTTCCCCGATCCGGCCTTTGATTACTCCTACGAGCACGACTATTCCGGCGGCGCGGCGCAGGTTCTATTGCCTGCCACCCGCAGCGCGCCCTATGAGGAGGTCGCCGGGCAGCTTGCCACGCTCACCCCCGCCTATCAGTACCTCTGGTTCCTGCCCGTGCGCAGCGAGTCGTGGGACTCCGGCCAGACCGTCTCACATTGGCTCGCCGCCGAGCGCCAGCCCATCTCCGACCAGTGGATCGGCATCCAGCGCCTCTACCAGTACGCCGCCTGGCAGCCGTCCCCCGACCAGATCGCCAACCCCCACACCGCTCAGTTCGGCGAGGTCGCCCGGCTAGAGGGCTACCGCCTGACCCCACCCCTCGACCCCTGGCAGCCCGGCGCAGCCGTGGCGGTCGAGCTGTTCTGGACGCCCCTCGCCCGGACGGAATCGCCTTTGAAGGTCTTTCTCCATCTGCTTGGGCCGCAGGCCCCCGACGGCTCGATCATCTGGGCGCAGGACGACCGCTTCCCCCAGGAGGGGCGGGTCAGCACGCAAAGCTGGGAGCCGGGCGTGCTGCTCCGCGACGTGTACACGCTCGCCATCCCCCCCGACGCCCCGCCCGGCGAGTACACCCTGGTCGTCGGCCTCTACGACCCCACCACCGGCGCGCGCGTACCCCTGGCTGGTGGCAGCGGCGACTCCGCTCCCCTCCTGACCGCCACGCTCCCCTGAAAAACAGCCGCTCGGCTCCCACCAATCTAACGAGATTCTTTTACAACCGGGGTGCGCCGCCCGATACACTTAAAAGACGACAACGTGAGCCACGAGTGACCGCGAGGACAACCCGATGGACGAAGACCTCCGCAGTAAGCCCGACTCATACTGGCGCGAAAAGCTCACCCCGGAGCAGTACCAGATCACCCGCCTGAAAGGCACCGAGCGCCCCTTCACCGGCGTCTATAACGATCACAAGGGCAAGGGGACTTATCGCTGCGTGGCCTGCGACCAGCCGCTCTTCTCCTCCGAGACGAAATTCGCCTCCGGCACCGGCTGGCCGAGCTTCTGGGACGCTATCGACACGGACAACGTCGAGCTGCACGAAGACCTGAGCCACGGCATGCGCCGCGTGGAGGTGGTGTGCAGCCGCTGCGGGGCGCACCTCGGCCACGTCTTCCCCGATGGCCCCCGGCCCACCGGCCAGCGTTACTGCATCAACTCGCTCTCCCTGGAATTCGAGCCTGCCGAAGACGAATAGCTTCCGGCGCGCCGCGAGCACAAAAAAACGGCGGAGGAAATTCCTCCTCCGCCCGGTTCAAAAGGTGGATGCGCCCGGCACTGCCCCGGGGTCCGAACCTGGCCCTTTCGAGGGGCGTTTCGTGGTGGTCGCAAGCGCCTTCTCCACTACCGCGCCCAGGCCAGGCCCGTCGATACTGATTCGCACCCGCAATCCTAGTGTAACACACAACCGTTGGAATCACATCAGCGCACCCGGAAGAGAATCTCAACCCGTTGACGGCCATTTGAGTCTATGTTATGCTGTCTTCGACTTAACAACCGAGAAACGGTGAAGGAATGGGGGAAGACCGGTAACTGCTCAATCGGATGATTGGGTAGAAATCCGGCGCTGACCCGCAACGGTAGTGATCGGTCGAGGGGACTCGCCGATCAAAGCCCGGAACCCCGCCTTCTCCGGCTGGCAGCGACCAGCGTGCTGACTGTACCACCTTCGTGGATTGAGGGGTCGAGCGATCGCCCCCGCCTATTGTGGCGGGTTTTGTGTTTCTACCGGCCCTCATCCGTCGAGCCGACAGTATCCGCTATCACCGTATAGACGGAAGAAGAGAGGGCCATGAAACGCCATTACCGTCTCATCATCGGAACGATCGCCCTGATTGTGCTCCTGGCGGCCTGCCGCGCGCCGGGTGCCGCGCCCGCCGCAGAGACCCAGCCGGAGGAATCCGCCGCCGAACAGGCTGAGGAATCAGTCGCCGAACAGGCCCCGCAGGAATCGGCGGAAGAACCAGCCCCCGCAGCCGCCGCCCCGACCGCCAACCTCACCGAAGGGTGCGTCGACAACTACGCGGAAGGGGTCGACTACTTCCCCCAAAAAGCCTCCATCGACTACGCCGCCGGGTTCGGCGTCGAGTATTTCGACAACTACAAGGTGGTCACCGTCACCCGGCCCTGGCCCGGCGCGGATCGGACCTTCGAGTACGTGCTCGTCCAGTGCGGGACGCCCGCCCCACAGGATGTGGGCGACGCCCTCGTGATCGAGGTGCCGGTCACCACCATCGTCCCGATGTCCTCCACCCAGCTCCCCCACCTGGAAGACCTCGGCCTGCTCGACCACATCGTCGGCATCAACCAGCTCGCCTTCATCTACAACCCCACCGTCCGCCAGATGGTCGAGTCGGGCCAGGTGGCCGAGCTGACCAATGCGGCGATGGAGGTCAACGTCGAGGTCGCCCTCGACCTCAACCC
>JARRJX010000527.1:0-2650 GCA_037388645.1 Chloroflexota bacterium | reverse complement strand
TGCTGTGCGCCAGCACGCCCAGCGGGATGTGGTTGAAACGATCCCATTGCTTGAGGAAGTAGGGCAGCACGTGGTAGCCGATCTCGTAGATGTACTTGCCGTGCACGTGGCTCACCACCTCAAGTTGAGGAGCATAGATGATCAGCTCCCCACCCTCGGCCAGGGCTGGCTCCAGCTTATACATCGCTTTGCCCGCCGTCCACAGTTCGTCATACATCGGCGGCGCGCAGGAAAGCACGCGCCGGAACGGCTTATCCACCCAGAGGATGTGTCGTTCTGAGGAAAGGTCGGCTGCCGACCGCCAGGCGGAACAGTAATCACCGACGAACATCCCGCCCAGCCCTTCGCCGACGACGACCAGCCCGATCAGCGTCGAGGGTGTGGGGATGTGCTCAGCGGCGGCATGGATCAGCGCCCGCACCGGCGTATCCCGGATGCCGATCGTGCCCCGCACCCCGGCCAGCGCGCCCAGCCAGTGGGTGACATTGATCATGTCTGGGCCGGAGATGCCGGGGAAGAAATACTTGGCCCCGCCGGAAAAGCCGACCACCTCGTGGGGGAAAGTCGGCCCTAAGATCAGGATGTGGTCGTAATCCAGCACGGCCCGGTTGATATTCACCGCCACGTCGCCGCCCAACGTCTCGTGCCAGCGATCCCCGGCGATGGCCTTGACCTGTTCCTGGCTGATCGTCGCCAACGTGGTGAGCGCGTTTGGCGAATCCCAGGCGTGGTTCAGCAGGCCGATATGGCGATAGGTGGAGCGGTGCTCCTCCGCCGTGATCCCCACCAGCTTGTGCAAATGCGCTTCGTCCAATGGCGGATGCGTGCCCAACGCAACCATGAAGTCAAGCTGCCGGGCATCGTGTAGAATCTCGACCAGGCAGCGGAACAGCAGGGGCAGCGGAATGGTGCGGGTGTGATCGGGGATCAGGACGAGCACTTTTGCACCGGCAAACTTCCCGGCCAGCCCCTGATGCAGCGTCTCCCGAACCGCCTCGTCAGAGAGAAGCTGGCCGGGTGCAGCGACCGTCTGAACGTCGATCATATCTACACTCCACTAAAAGCTGAAAAGCCGCCATCGATCGGGATCACCGTGCCTGTCACGAAGGCCGAGGCCGGTGAGAGCAGCCAGAGCACGGTGCCGAGCAGATCTTCCGGGTCGCCAAAGCGGCCCATCGGCGTGTGGTCGATGATCGTCTGGCCGCGAGCCGTCAGCGCCCCGCTCGCCTCGTCGGTCAGCAGGAAGCGGTTCTGCTCGGTGAGGAAGAAGCCGGGCGCGATCGCGTTGACGCGGATCGTCGGGCTGTATTCTTGCGCCATGTGGACGGCCAGCCATTGGGTAAAGTTGCTCACCCCGGCCTTGGCGGCGGAATAAGCCGGGATGCGGGTCAGCGGCGTGAAGGCGTTCATTGACGAGATGTTGAGTATAACGCCCGCCCCTCGCCCGGCCATGCCCCTGCCGAACGCCTGGCAGGGCAGGATCGTGCCGATGATATTCAGGTCAAAGACGAACTGCAAGGCGTCCTGGGGCAGATCGAAGAAGGCCGCGTCCGGGCCGGTGGTCGCCCTGGGGTGGTTGCCACCCGCCGCGTTGACCAGGAGGTCGACCGGGCCAAACGCCGCCTCAACCGCCCCCACCGAATCGGCCAGGCGGGCCGGGTCGAGCACGTCGCCCTCGAAGAGCCGGTAACGTCCCGCCCCGCTTTCCAGGCTGCTCTTGAGTCCGTCGCGGAGGGCCGTGACCCGGTCAAGGATCGCCACGTTCGCCCCACAGCCGGTGAGCGCCGCCGCGATCTCGCCACCCAGTACACCCGCGCCGCCAGTGACGACGGCGGTCTTCCCACTCAGATCGTATAGTTCGGTTAGCTCTGCCAGATTCATGGTTCACCTACAAATGGCTGGATGTGGCGCTGGAAATGGGCAACCAGGGCCGCCTGATATGCGGCCTCGTGCCGGTCGAGCAGTGCGGTCAGCGCCCCGCCAAGCTCGTCCAGGATCGAGCCGTAGGTCACGTGTAAAAGCTGCCGGGCGTGGAAATCCTCAAGCAGGCCGGGCAGGTCACCGTCGGCCAGCTGGTCGGCATGGGGGACCCTCTCCGGCTGGCAGTCGAGAAAGTAGGTCTTCCGATCACGCTCGAAGCGGGCGTGGGCCAGTTCGAGCGCAGCCTTAAACAGACCGGGGTTGGCAGTTGCCAGCACGCGCAGCGCCTCCAGGTAGCTGGTGCCCGCCGTCTTGACGTGGACGCACCCGCCCGCGTGTTGGGCGATCAGCGGGTAGATGCTGAACTTGTCCGAGCCGGTGTGGATGCTCAGCTTATACGTGCCGAAGTGCCGCATGATCGCGGCGTGGCGAGCCAGATCGACCTCGAACGCGGCCAGGTCGCCCATGTAGTCGACGCCCTTCTGGAACTTGCCCACGAAGCGCGGGGCGAGGCTGACGACAGGCACGCCGCAGCGGGCCAGCTCGCCCGCGATGAAATAATGCTCGTGGGCCGAGGTTGGCGTGTCGGTCTCATCGACCGACATCTCCAGGTCGTAGGCGCGCCCACCCATCCGCGCGGCTAACACCTGGGCAATGGTGACCGTATGGGCCAGCGCACGCCCATACTTCGCCAGCGCCCGGCTCAGGATCACCTCGTCGAATTCGAGAG
>JARRJX010000526.1:0-2653 GCA_037388645.1 Chloroflexota bacterium | reverse complement strand
CGTAGACCCGCCGCCCGGATTCGACCTGCTCCTGCGCGGTGGCCGGATCGGCGGACTCGCCATAGGTTGACCGTAGATATGGCACCGCTGGCAGGAGATATCCCGCCGTCAGCGCGCGGTCGTCCGGGCGGGGTCTGCCCAGGTATGATCCGGCGACCTCGCCCGCCGCCACCTGGGGCGGGAGCAGGATCGCGCCGCCGTCAAAATAAGGATAGAGGCTCCACGCCGGGGCGAGCCGGTCGGGCAGGTTGACCAGCAGCAGCGGGATGTCCGGTTCCACCTGGGCGGCTTCGACCGCGTCCCAGATCGCCGCGCCGCCCCGCAGGTGCCAGCCTACCCCGTTCGCGGCGAAGGCCGCGCCCGGCAGGGCCGCCCCCAGTGCCACCCCCGCAGTCAACAGGCGCGCTGCCCGGCGCTCGCCCCAGAGTTGACACACTGCGGTGCCCCACAACAGCGCCGCCCCGGCTCCCGCCGGGTAGAGGAAGCGGGGTGCGTCGAGCAGCCAGGCAAAGCGCATCGTCACCAGCACCGGCCCGATCATCAGTCCGAACCAGCCCAGGCCGAACAGCGCCGCCGCCCAGGCGCGGCGAGCCAGCCAGAGCAGCGCGACCAACGTCAACAGGGCGATCAGCCACACTCCTGCCGCCAGTGGCAGCCCGGCCCGGCTGAACAGCGCCGCCAGGGGCGCGGTGGGGAAAGACAGGCCACTTACCAGCAGAGTCAGGTTCTGCGCCAGCGCCGAGGGAGCGAAGTCGAAGGTCGTGATCCCGCCCTGGCGAAGCGCCAGCCAGCCGACCAGATAAGCCACGTTCAGCCCGACGTGGGCCAGCGGCCACCCGCTGATCCGGTGCATTTCTCCCTGCGGGCGCTCCAACCAGAGGGAAAACTCGGCCAGCCCGACCAGAAGCCCGGCCAGCACGCCGTTCTCGTGGGCGAAGGGCGCGATCCCCACCGACAGCAGCGAGACCGCCAACCACCAGCCCGATCCGCTGCGCCGCCCATACCGGTAGGCCAGGACGGCCTGCAGGCACAGGGCGGTGACCAGCGGATAGAAAATCCCGCTCACCCAGGGGACGATCTGATAGGCGAAGGGGCAGGCGGCAAACAGGCCGGTTGTCACCAGGCCCGCCGCGATCCGCTGCCGATCCGCCTGCAAGTCAGCGGCCAGCAGTCCGGCCAGGGTCGCCGCCAGCGCATGCAGGGCCAGGTTGAGCAGACGCAGCTTGAGCGGCGTGAACGGCCTGCCCAGCGCCAGCCAGAGCGAGTAGGCGAGCGGGCGGTAGTAGTTATAGGGGCTGGCTTGAGTCCACAATTGGGCCAACGTCAGATCGCGCAGCCAGGGCAGTTGCAGCAGGTCGTCGGAGTAGAAGGGCAGGCGCAGGCTCCGCCCGTAGAGGATCAGCGTGACCGCCAGCCCCAGGGCGAGGAGCAGCGCGGCGAGCGGCCAGCCCCTCAGCCTGGGGCTGGAACGGGGCGGGGCGGTGGACATCGGCGGCGAGCGGAAAGGCGGCTCAATCGAACGGCGATCAGGCCCACCGGCCCTGCAGCCCGGCCAGCAGCTCGTTAAACCCCTTCTCGAAGGACTCGGTGAAGTCCGCGTAACGGGTGTCGGCAATCGAGGGGGGCAGCTCGCACGGCCCGGCGACCACCGGCAGCACCCTGACGCGTTGTGACTGAAGCGGCTCTTCCAGGCTGTCGCTCACCCAGGGCTTGCCGACCGAAGCGGGTGACAGCACGACGATCAGCGACGAGGACTCACCTGGGGCGGCGTTGATCTGCCGGGCGAAGCTCTCCCCGACGGCAACCTCGAGCCGGTCATACCAGATGTTCGCCGCGTACCAGTCAAGCATCTCCACCAGCTGCTCGACGAAGGCACGGTCTTCCGGGGCGTGGGAGACGAATAGCGTGCCTGGCTTCTCCAGGCCCTCGATCGCCTCTCTCTCGGCAGCGCCCTCGTCGCCCGGCCCGACCCCCACCGGCAGCAGCGAGCAGTCAAAGCCCGCAATCTGGGCCAGCTCGCTCAGGTGGGTCAGGCCAAACGCCGGGCAGTTGACCCCCAGTTGGGCGGCGATCTGGCGGCGCACGTCCTTCCCCTCCCAGAACTCAAACTGCACGCCCTGTCGGCCCAGCGCCTCCCCGGTCTCGTCGATGGCAGGCAGGCAGGCTCTGGGGCCTTCGATGTTGATCGCGAAGATCGCGCGCCTGAGCCGGTATGGCCCCAGGTTGTCCGGGAGCCGCCTGATCTGGTCGAGTCGGTGGCTGACCGCCGTCTCTGGCGCGGTGCTGATGACCAGGTAGCTCCGCCCATAGACGACCTCCCGTCCTTCGAGCAGCACCAGGTGCTCGGTGTCGACCGGCGTGAAGGGGAAGTCGATGTCGGCAGGGCTGACGGCTGGCTCGATCAAATAGCCCTCAGGATACTGACGCTGTAAGAGCTGGTGCAGGACGGCGGCGAACAGCCCCTTGTGGGTGTTTGTCTCTGCGTTGTGTAACTTGATCTGGCTCATCTGAACCACCCTTCCGGTAAAGATGGGGTATAACCCTATAGTAGCCGATCAAGGGGCTATAAGGAAAGAGTGAATTGCATTTCGAGCTAAACCGAGAGGAGGGGCGCACGATGCAGCGCGCCCCTCACGGTCATTCCATAGGAAAA
>JARRJX010000525.1:0-6222 GCA_037388645.1 Chloroflexota bacterium | reverse complement strand
GGATATCAATCGACGACTTCCGCGCCTCGATCCAGGCCCGCGATCCCCAGGGGTTGATCACGCCCGCCGTCGAGGCTCCTCTGCTGGCGAGTTACGACGTCGATGGTGATGGTCTCGTCCACCCCCACCTCTCAGACGAAGCCCATCTGCGCATCCTTCGTCTGATCTGGAAGCAGCGCCTCTCCGACCTGTATGCGAAGGTTGCCTGTCCCCTCCTGGTTCTGCCCGCCCGCCGCCAGTCCCACGATCCACCAGACCGGCTGGCGAGGAAAGCGCGCGCGGTAGAGCAGATTCGGGAAACGCTGCCCGATGCGCAGGTCGTCTGGCTGGAAGACACCATCCACGACTCGCCTCTTCAGCGCCCGCACGCCGTGGCCGAGCATATCAGACGCTTCATGCAAATCGTGGGGTAGGGCGAGGGAGCCGCCCGCCGCCGCTGCGCTCGCCTGAAGCCGGTAAGAATCCCAACATAACAAGCGTCTCTATACCGGATTAAACGCTCACTCAAACGTGTTTTCAGTCAAGGATGGAAGAGCAGGAATGAGCACAGAAATTGCGACGTTGGCCGGTGGCTGCTTCTGGTGTCTGGAAGCGGTGTATGACGAGATACGCGGGGTGAAGCACGTCGAGTCCGGCTACGCGGGCGGGCACGTCGAGAACCCCACCTACAAAGCAGTGTGCACCGGGGCGACCGGCCATGCTGAGGTTGTCCAGGTCGCCTTTGACCCGGACGTGGTCTCCTTCAAGGAGCTGCTGGAGGTGTTTTTTACCATCCACGACCCGACCACCCTCAACCGCCAGGGGGCCGACGTTGGCACGCAGTATCGCTCGGCGATCTTCTATCACTCGTCGCGGCAAAAAGAGGTCGCCGAAGAGGTGATCGCCGAGATCACCGAAGCCGGGCTGTGGAAAGACCCAATCGTGACCGAGGTGACCGAGCTGGATACCTTTTACCCGGCGGAGGACTACCACCAGGAATATTTCGCCAACAACCCCGATCAGGGCTACTGTCGGGTGGTCATCGCCCCCAAGGTCGCCAAGTTCCGCAAAAAGTACTTCGATCGGCTGAAGAAAGCCTCGTGAACAAGCCGGTTTATCGGGAATAGAAAAAGGTCGCACTCAAAATTGGGTGCGGCCTCTCTTTTTTCGTGTCTCTTAACCGGTCAGGCGGTAGCCGCCAGCTGCTGAGCCCGCTGGAACTGGCTCATGTACAGGTCGTAGTAGATTCCCTGCTGGGCCAGCAGCTCCTCGTGCGTGCCCCGCTCGATGATCTGGTTGTCGTTGACCACCAGCACCTGGTCGGCTTGCCGGATCGTGCTGAGCCGGTGCGCGATCACAAACGCGGTGCGCCCCTCCATCAGCCGCAGCAGCGCGTCCTGGATGTGCATCTCCGTCCGGGTGTCGACGCTGCTCGTCGCCTCGTCCAGGATCAGGATCGCCGAGTCGGCCAGCACCGCGCGGGCGATGGCTAAAAGCTGCCGCTGCCCCTGGCTGAAGTTCGCGCCCTGCTCGGAGACCTCTGTCTGGTAGCCGTGCGGTAGGCGGCGGATGAACTGGTCCGCGTTCGCCAGCTTGGCCGCCTCGATCACTTCCTCGTCGCTCGCGTCCAGCCGCCCGTAGCGGATGTTGTCCATCACCGTCCCGCTGAACAGGTACGTATCTTGCAGCACGATGCCCAACTGGCGGCGCAGCGACTCCTGCTTCACCGTCCGGATGTCGTGCCCATCCACCCGGATCACGCCCTCGTCCACGTCGTAGAACCGGCTGAGCAGGTTGATGATCGTCGTTTTGCCCGCTCCGGTCGGCCCGACCAGCGCGATCGTCTGGCCCGGCTTTGCTTCCAGGCTGACGTTACACAGGACGGGCTTGCCCGGCTCGTAGGCGAAACACACGTCCTCGAACTCGACGTGTCCCGCGATCCGGGGCAGCGGCTCCGCGTCGGGCGCGTCCTCCACGCTGGGCAGCGTATCCATCACCGCGAAGATGCGCTCCGCCCCGGCCAGCCCCGATTGAAGCTGGTTGTAAAGCTGGGCGAGCTGCCGCAGCGGTTGGAAGAACTGCTGGATGTAGGTCACGAACGACACCAGCACGCCCACGCTGACTATCCCGCGCAGCGTCATCCAGCCGCCCAGCCCGGCGATGATCGCCACCGCCACCGTGCTCATCACGGTAATGATCGGCATCAGCAGCGCGATAACCCGCTCCGCCGCGATCCCCACGTCCCGGTTGCGTTCGTTCACCGCTCGGAACTGCGCGATCGTCTCCTGCTCGCGGGCGAACGCCCTGACTACCCGCACCCCGGCGATGTTCTCCTCGGCGAAGGCGTTGAGCGCGCCCAGGTTGAACTGGACGCTGCGGAAGGCGCTGCGCGTGCGCGCCGCCAGCGTCCCGGTGACCAGCAGCGTCAGCGGCACGATCACCAGCGCCCCCAGGGCAAGCTGCCAGCTCAGGATGAACATCGCCACCAGGATGCCGCTCAGTTGCAGCAGGTTGGAGATAAGCTGCACCAACCCGCTGTTTCGTGGCTGTCGAAGAAGCCCATCGACAGCGTCTGGATGTGCCCGAACAGGTCGGCCCGGATGTCCTTGATCAGCTTCTGCGCGATGTTCACCATCACGATCGAGTAACCGGTCGATGCCACGCTGCTCGCCAGGAACGCCACCAGCAGCAGCGCCCCCAGCCGCACCAGCCCCGGTATGTCACCGGGGATGATGTACTTGTCGACCGCCACCCCAAGCATCAGCGGCCCGACCAGCGTCAGCAGCGTGCCGACCAGCACCAGGAGTGAGACGGCGGCCAGGCTCACCCGGTAGGGCTTGAGGTATTTGACCAGTCGGCTGATCGTTTCCCACTGGTTGTGTGCGTCTTCTATTGTGGGCCTTCGTCCCGGCCCATGTCCCATCATTCCCATTGTCGCTTACTCCACCCTGTTTCCATTGTTTGAGTTTGAATTAACCCCGACCGGCGAGTCGCCGTTCTGAAGCTGCGAGTGGTAAATCTCCCGGTAGATCGGGCTTGTCTCCAGCAGCTCCCGATGGGTGCCCTGGGCCGTGATCCGGCCCTGGTCGAGGATGATGATGTGGTCAGCCTTGAGCACGCTGCTCAGCCGTTGTGCAATGATGAATGTCGTACGCCCCTCCATCAGCGTGTCCAGTGCTTCTTGGATCAAGAACTCGGTCTCCATGTCCACCGAGCTGGTGCTATCGTCCAGGATCAGGATCGCCGGGTCGATCAGCAGCGCCCTGGCGATCGCGATGCGCTGCTTCTGCCCGCCGGATAAGTTCGCCCCGCGCGCTTCGACGTGGCTATCGTAGCCGTCAGGCATCGCCATGATGAAGTCGTGAGCCTGCGCTGCTCGTGCGGCGGCCTCGATCTCTTCGCGGGTGGCGTCCGGGCGGCCAAAGGCGATGTTCTCCGCGACCGTCCCGCTGAACAGCAGCGTTTGCTGCATTGCGTACCCGATCTGCGAGCGCAGCGAGCGCTCTGTCAGCTCGCGCACGTCGGTGTCGTCCACCAGCACCCGCCCCTCGGAGACGTCGTAGAAGCGCGGGATCAGGTTGACCAGCGTTGTCTTCCCGGAGCCGGTCGCTCCCAGCACGGCGATCCGCTGGCCCGGCTTCACCTCCAGGCTGATGTCCCGCAGGACGTGGGCATCTGAGTTGCCGTTATAGTGGAAGGTCACTCCCTCGAAAGCCACCCGTCCGGCCAGCGCCTTTTCCTGCGGCGCGTCGATTTCCTTAACGTCCGGCGTCGAGTCGAGCACCTCCAGGATGCGCTCCGCCGAGGCGTCGGCCCTCGATACCATCGAGATGATCATGCCAAGCATCACCATGGGGAACATCGTGGTGAGCAGGTAGTTGGTGAAGGCGACCAGCTCGCCGACTGTCAGCGAGCTACCGATCACCTGCATCCCGCCCAGGACGATCACGGCCAGCATCCCCAGGTTCGCGATCAGCATGATCGAGGGGAAGGCCACCGCCATCAGGCGGTACACCCTGACTCCCTGTTGGGTGAACGCCTCGTTTGCGTCCTCGAACCGCTCGATTTCGTGCGGCTCGCGCACGAACGCTTTGACCACCTCGACCCCGGCCAGGTTCTCCTGCGCCCGCGTGTTCAGGACGGCCAGCCGCGCCTGCAAGGTCTTGAACAGGGGCTGGGCAGTGCGAGCCAGAGTGTAGAAGATCGCCGCCACAAGCGGGATGATCACCAGCATGATCATCGACAGCCGCGCGTCGGTGATGATCAGGAAGATGATGCTGTTCCCGAACGACAGCGTCAGGATTCGCTTGAAGAGGTCGTTCCGCAGGTCATACGCCAGCCCCTGGGAAAAGCGTGCCGCGTAGACTGCCCGATTGACGGCGGCCACAGCGCCGATCCCGGCAGCCAGCAGCATCAAGAGCGACCCGGTGATGATCGTCGCGAGTGACTGCGGGGTGATTCCCTGGTCGATTACGTATTGCAGCAGGCGCGGCACGGCCAGTTGGGACAGCGCTTCCACCACCACCAGCCCGAAGGCGATCAGCACCCAGCCGCGATAAGTTCTCAAGTATTGCGTGATTCTTCTCAGTGATTTCATTTCTCAGTCATTTCCTGTATTTCCCGTAAGGTAACGCATTGTTGTCTCTACCGCTTCGCTTTCAAGTCTTCGCATGTTCTCCTTGCTGCTGAGGCCGAGCATCTGGCTGATCAGCAGCGGCCCGATGATCATGCTGGTTGTCATCAAAGCCGCGATTGTCGGGTCGCGCTCGACGAATGTCCCCTGCTCGATCCCCAGCTCGATCAGCCGCTCCAGAAAGCTGAGTTCCTGGTGAATCCCACCGGAGTGGCGGAGCCGATCGGCGTAGGCGGGACGGTGGGGGGGACACGTATGCCGCTCTCCCTCCCTGGGCGTGGCGTGCGGATGCCCGCCCCATCTCCGACCGCTCCAGATGAAGAGGAAAGCCTGCGGGCGCTCATGCGCGAACTGGACGTATCCCTCAAGTGCCTCGCGCATCACTTCCTCGGCAGCGCCTTCCTGGGCGCGGTCTAGCGCCTCCTTGTGGCGGGCCACGTGATGCAGCCGCGCGTAGTTGCGCAGCGCGGCGATGATCTCCTCGCGGTTTTCAAAGTACGAGTACAGCATCATGTGTGAGACGCCCATCCGGTCGGCAATCGCCCGGATGCTCAGGCCCTCCGGCCCTTGCTCTTGCAGGATATTGAACGCCGCTTCGAGGGTCGCATCACGCATCGCGTTGATCTCTTCTTCAGTCAGTCTTGGACGTGGCATATCTCTCCTACTCATGCTAAAAAATATACGCCGTATATTTTATACGGTGTAAAATAAAATGTCAAGTATTCCCTTTGGGTTGAACGTCGTTTTTTGGTGAGGGTGGTATGATATCCCGGTGACGATCCAGCCCGCCAGACCCTACAGGACAATGGCATGAAACACCCGATCCTCTATATCCAGACACCGGTTTACACCAACCCGGAGATCGACTCCGCGCTGGGCAAGACGATCTACCTGAAAATGGAGTGTTACCAGCCGGTCGGCTCCTTCAAAGCGCGCGGCATCGGCGCGATCTGCCAGGAGGCGGTGGCTTCAGGGGCGCGGCGTCTTGTCTCCTCCTCCGGTGGCAACGCCGGGTATGCCGCCGCCTATGCCGGGCGTCAGCTTGGGGTGGAGGTGACCGTCGTCGTGCCGGAGAGCACCTCCCAGACCGCGCGCCGTCGCATCGAATCGGAAGGCGCTCAGCTGGTCGTACGTGGCGCTGCCTGGGATGAGGCCAACGATTACGCCCAACGCCTGGTGGGGGAGGTGGGCGGTGCCTTCATCCCACCGTTCGACCACCCCACTATCTGGCAGGGGAACGCCACCCTGATCGACGAGGCGGCCCGCCAGGTTCCCAGGCCGGATGCGGTCGTCCTTTCGGTTGGTGGCGGTGGGCTGCTGTGTGGGGTGCTGGAGGGCATGCACCGCAATGGCTGGCCGGATGTCCCCGTGATCGCCGTCGAGACGGAGGGGGCGGCTTCGCTCGCCGCCTCGCTTGCTCAAGGTAAGCTGGTTACCCTGCCCGCCATCACCTCGATTGCCACCACGCTGGGCGCACGGCGGGTGACGGCCAGGGCGCTTGAGTGGTCGCACCAGCACCCGATCGTGCCGGTTGTCGTCGCCGACTCCGACGCGGTGCATGCCTGCCTGTGGTTCGCCGATAAACAGCGTGTGGTCGTGGAGCCTGCCTG
>JARRJX010000524.1:0-2659 GCA_037388645.1 Chloroflexota bacterium | reverse complement strand
ACCAACCTCGACCTCACGCCCGGCGGCGAGGCCGAGGTTTACCAATCGCCGGACGAGGGGGAGGAGGGATCGCCGCTGGCGCAGGCGCTTTTCGCTGTGCCGGGGCTGGCCGGGCTGGCCCTCGACGGCGACGCGCTGACGATCACGCGCGAGCCGGAGGTCGAGTGGCACGACTTGATCGAGGACGTGAGCGACGCGCTGCGCGACTTCTTCCTGTGAGCGACTCCGATATTTGAAACCGACGCCCAAACGTGCCACAATCGGGCCACCACCGCATTGTCATATGCTGACGCCAACCAGTTAGAAGGGACAGCGATATGACGAAAAAAGTACTCATCCTCTGCACGCACAACAGCAGCCGCTCGCAGATGGCCGAGGGGCTGCTGCGCGAGTTAGCGGACGGCCAGATGGAGGTGTACAGCGCCGGGACGGAGCCCTCGCGCGTGCACCCGCTGGCGATCAAGGCGATGGCCGAGCGCGGGATCGACATCAGCGGCCACACGTCCAAACACCTCAGCCAGTTCCTGGACGATACGCTCGACTACGTGATCACGGTCTGTGACGACGCCAACGAGACCTGCCCGGTCTTCCCCGGCGCGGCGCATCGTATCCATTGGAGCTTCCCCGACCCCTCCGCCGCCGAGGGGAGCGAGGAAGAGCGGTTAGCGGTCTACCGGACGGTGCGCGCTTCGATTGAGGACCGGCTGAAGGGGTGGCTGGCCGAGTCGCCCTAGTCCAGTATCGATACCAACTTGAAAAGGTTCGCAGGATCATGAACGCAAACGGGTTACTGAGTGAGTCCCCTCTGGCTTTCTTCGTGCTGGTCTTCGCGCTGTCCATCCCGTTCTGGCTGATCGGCGGCCTGACCAGAATCGAGCTGCTGCCGGGCCTGCCGGTAAGCTCGCTCATGACCGTTTGCCCCCTGATAGCGGCTTTGATTCTCGTCTCCCAGAGGAGTGGGGGCGCAGGCATGATCGAGTTGCTGAAGCGCTCCTTCGACGCCGGACGCATCGGCACAGCGGCCTGGTACGTCCCCATGATCCTGCTGATGCCCGTGCTGATGGCCCTGTCGTATGGCGTGATGCGCCTGATGGGAACGCCGGTTCCAGGCCCGCAGTTCACGCTGCTGGCTCCGCTGGGGCTGTTCGTGATGTTCTTCGTCGGGGCGCTGGGGGAAGAACTGGGCTGGTCGGGATACGTCATCGACCTGCTGCAAGCGCGGTGGAGCGCGCTGGGGGCCAGCCTCCTGCTGGGGGTGGTGTGGGCTTCCTGGCACATCGTGCCGTATATGCAGGCTGGCCGGTCGGCAGGGTGGATCGCCTGGCAGGTGTTCGCCTCGGTCGCGTTACGGGTACTGATGGTCTGGCTCTACAACAACACCGGGCACAGCGTCTTCGCCGCAACCATGCTCCACGCCATCTACAACGTTAGCTGGCAGCTCTTTCCGGTCAATGGCTCATACTACGACCCACGCATCACCGGCCTGATCTTCGCGGGCACCGCCGCACTCGTGGTGATCATCTGGGGGCCACGGACGTTCACCCGATAGCAGCATGCTGGCGTCTCTTTTCAAACGTCAGGAGAAAAACGTGACTTACAGGAGTGTCGTCGCCACCCGGCTAGGCTCGACCGACGTGCTGGAGGTGGCCGAGAACGAGCTGCGCGCGCCAGCCGCCGGGGAAGTGCGGATCAAAGTGCTGGCGTCCAGCGTGTGCCGCCCCGACGTGAGCGTCCGCAGCGGCGAGGCGCTGTATTCGGGCACGCGGCTCGGACACAAGCCGCCCTTCGTGCCGGGCTATTCGGCGATCGGGGCCATCGACGCGGTGGGGGAGGGGGTGAGCGAGGCCGCGGTGGGCGACCGGGTGGGCGCGCTGACGGTCGTGGGGAGCTACACCGAGTACCTTTACTGGGATGCCAAACACCTGATCCCGGTCCCGGAGGCGCTCGACCCGGCGGAGGCGGTGCCGCTGATCCTGAACTACATCGTGGCCTACCAGGTGATGCACCGCCTGGCGAAGGTGCAGGCGGGCGGTAAGGCGCTGATCGTTGGAGCGAGCGGCGGGATCGGCACGGCACTGCTGGAGCTGGGTAAGCTGGCCGATCTGACGATGTACGGGCTGGCTTCGCAAAGCAAGCACCCCGCCCTGATCGAGATGGGCGCGATCCCGATCGACTACCGGACGCAGGATTTCGTCGAGGTGATCCGGAAGGCAGAGCCGGACGGGCTGGACTACATATTTGACGGGATGACCCGGCAGGAATACGTCGAGCGGGGATACAAACTGCTGAAGCGGGGCGGGACGATGGTCAGCTTCGGCGAGCCGCCCAGCCTGGCCGCGCTTCCGCGCTTCCTGGCGAAGCTGGTCTGGACGCACCTGTGGCCGGATGGGCGCACCTATAAACTGTATGGCACGTCGGGCTACACCTTCAACCCGCGCCCCTTCCTGGAGGACTGGGCAACGCTCTTCCGGCTGTTGGGCGAGGGGCGGATCAAGCCGGTGATCGCGGCAAAGTTCCCGATCCTCGAAGCGGCGAAGGCGAACGACCTGCTGGAAAGCGGCGAGGTGGTCGGGAATATCGTGCTGCTCGCGCCGGAGCTGATGCAGGAGCTTGCCTAACCCAAGGGTTCACCATGAAAGGCGTCTTGCATCCGTTACTC
>JARRJX010000523.1:0-2663 GCA_037388645.1 Chloroflexota bacterium | reverse complement strand
GTCGCCGCGCGGTGGCGCGCCTCGACTTTGGCATATTCGGGGGGTAAATTGGTTGGCATAACCCCTCGCTCACTTTCTACCCGAAATACACCCTTATGATACCGCAGGTGCTGGGCCGACGGCGAGGGGGCGAGACGCTCTTTTGCCCTCACCCTAAATCCCTCTCCCTCAGGGCGAGGGACTTTTACCACCTATTCTTCAGAGTGGGGGCGGAGATGAGGGCTAATAATTGTTCGCCTTGAGCAGACTGCTCACTCTTGCACACACGGACGAAGCTGGGTGTCTATCCGCTGGATGTGGTTGACGAGCCAATTGCCCAGCTCGGCATAGGTCTTCTGCACAAGCTCCAGGTCGGCGTCCGATTCCTGCCACAGCTCGTAAAACTCGCCGAAAGTGGCGACGAAGTGGGCGTGAGCCTGCCGGTTCGCTGCGGCGACCGGGCAGCGGTACTCCTCCATGCACTCCTCCTCCCGCTCGAAGTGCCAGGCAGCGTAAAACTGGAGGAAGTCGAGCAGCTCGCCGGTCGCCGTTCTCCCCGCGGCAGAGCCGTGTGCGAGCGCCTTGGAAAGCTCATTATACCTGGCGAAAAGCTCCTGGTGATGGGCATCCAACCGGGGCAACCCGGTGGACAAGGATTCATCCCAGGAGAGGGTCGGATACATGTTCATGGGCGTCTCCTGATCGGCTCGGTGATAGACGGAGGGTCTGCGACGTGTGCTGATTGGATCGAGGTTTTCACCGCCATTTTACTTCAATTCCGGGCGAGGACAACAGCGAGCGCGGGGAGCTAACAGGTTGGCCGGGCGATGCAACCTTTTTGGAGTATTTGCATCTAAATAAATATAAAGAGGCGAAACAAATCGCCTATGTGATTGGAAATCAGACACCTGGGAGGTAACAGGATCATGGGATTCGCACGTTTTATGTCTAGCACAGCCGGTCGGCTGATCCGGATCGTGGCAGGCCTGGCGCTCATCGTCGTGGGAGTGCTTTTCGTCGGGGGCACCCTGGGAACTATTCTGGCGGTCGTCGGCCTGGTCCCGCTGCTGGCGGGCATCGTCAACGTCTGCGTGTTCGCCCCGCTGTTCGGCGGGCCTTTCCTGGCGAAGAACATCAGCTAACCAACGGACCCAACATCGTATCCGCCACCAGAATCATCAACGCCATACCGCAGGGGTATGGCGTTGATGTGTGCCGTGTTGGGCACCAGCCCTGCGGGAGCAGGACAGGGCCACGCTGCTATTCGATTGTGGGGGATCAGCCACCCAGGCAGCACACGGTAAGTATCTGAAACATCAGATACTTTCGCAGCTCTATCGAAGTAATCCTTCTAACACACGTCGAACGAATTACTTCAGGCCATGGCCTGGAGTGACAATGCCAGGAAGACTCCGTAGCCGACGGCCCCTATGCCAACGATGATCAGCAGCCAGTCGATCGCACGGGCGACAAACCGGCTGGGGCCGAGGTCGTACAGGACGGCGCGCACGCCAAGCGCGGCGTGGATGGTGACGACTACCAGGAAGACCAGCTCGATCAGGAAGATCAGCGGGTTCGAGACGTAAGCGAGCACATCAGCGAAGTCGCGCAGGCCGCCCTGTACCACGAAGTGATTGGCAATCATGTGCAACCCCAGGACGAGGATCAGCAACGCCCCGGAGATGACCTGGGCCAGCCATAACGCGCCAGCGCGCTGGCCGGTCTTGGATTCAAGGGTGTTTTGCATGGCGACCTCCTCAGGCGGCGAACACACGCCAGGCAGCCACCACCAGGGCGATGACCCCCAACGCGATCAAGACACGCAGGAACGATTTCTGGCCTGGGACGCCGATCCCGGTGCCGACTAACGCCAACCGGATGCCGTTCAGCCCGTGGAAGAGGATGCCGAAGATCAGGACGACATCCATCGACAGGAAGAGCGGCGTGCGGGCGAGCGCGATGAACTGATCCCAGCCTGCCTGGCCCCCCAGCAGCTTGCTGAGCACGACCAGGTGCAGAGCCAGGTAGAAGGCCAGGGCGAGGCCGGTCAGGCGGTTGAGGGCGAAAGCCCAGCCGCCCAGGCGGTCGCGGCGCACGTCGAACCAGGCAAGTAAGGGACGCCGACGGGGCGGGGCGGGGCGCGATGCGGTCTGTGTCTGTTCCATAGCTGTTCTCCTTTACTGGCCCATGCCGAAGAAGCGGCGGATCTTCCTGCCGGTCAGCTCGCGGCGCAGCGCCATGATCTTGCTCGCCGGGTCGACGTTCGAGGGGCAGACCTCGCTGCACTCGAAGGCCACGTGGCAGCGCCAACAGCCATGCGCGTCGTCCACCCACCTGAGCGCAGCTTCAACATCGGCACCGCGCGGCTCCTCGACCACGCGCCAGGCAGCAGCCATCGCCGCCGGGCCACGGTAATCGGGGTCGCTGCCCGCGATCGGGCAGGCCGAGACGCAGAGGCCGCATTCCAGGCAGTTCTCCATGCGGATGTACTGCTCGACATCGTCGGACAGCTCGGCCTCGGTCAGCAGGTCGTCGACGCGGATGTAAGGCCGATCAGGGACGGTGACGTGCGCATAGAACGGGACCATGTCGACCACCAGGTCGCTGACCAGAGGGAGATTGTCCATTGGCTCGACGGTCACGGTCGGCGTATCGAGGTCGAGCACGTGCACAACACAAGCAAG
>JARRJX010000522.1:0-4309 GCA_037388645.1 Chloroflexota bacterium | reverse complement strand
CCCCGATCAACCGACAAAAACCGGCGGGTAATCGTGGAAGAGCGTGCATCCTCTGCCCGTATCGGGTGTTACTCTCAGCGAGAGAAGTCTCGTCATCCAGTTGCAGGGAGGTCTCGTCTTGATCCAATCCACCTATTCCGATGTGCTCCGCCCCCAGGAGAAGCCCGGCGCGCTGTGGTATGACGCCACCCTGGTCGTCGGCGGGTCGCTGCTGATCGCGCTCAGCGCCTACCTCAAGATTCAGCTTCCCTTCAGCCCGGTGCCGATCACCGGCCAGACGCTGGCCGTGCTCCTGGTCGGCGCGTCGCTCGGCGCGAAAAAAGGCGGCCTGAGCGTCCTGACCTATCTGGGCGAGGGCCTGATCGGCCTGCCGGTCTTCGCCGGTGGGGCGTCCGGCCCGGCCTACCTGCTCGGCCCGACCGGCGGCTACCTGGCCGGATTCGCCGTCGCGGCGTTTGCCGTCGGCTGGCTGGCCGAGCGTGGCTGGGATCGACACGTCGGCCTGACGCTGGCGGCGATGCTGATCGGCAACCTGCTGATCTACCTGCTCGGCCTGGCCTGGCTGAGCGTGTACGTCGGAGTTGGGCAGGTGCTTCCCCTTGGCTTCTATCCCTTCCTGGCCGGGGACGCGATCAAGCTGCTCCTGGCGGGGATCGCCCTGCCGGGGGGCTGGGCAGTCATTACAAAGAGCCGCTAAAACGGTGACGAATCGACCCCTCCCCAGGCTGCGCCAGGTGCTATAATGGGCTCATTGAATGGCAAAGCTCAGAGATGCGGCGGGGAGGCATTTTGGCAGAAGTCAGCGTGAAATGGCTGGAGGAGAAACGCTTTGTCGGCGTCGACAGCACCAGCCACGGCATTGTGATCTCATCGGCAAGCGACGAAGGCAAGATCGGCGTCAAGCCCAGCGACTTGCTGCTGCTCTCGCTGGGAAGCTGCTCGGCCTACGACGTGATCGGAATCCTGCTCAAAAAGCGGCAGCAGGTCACCGGGATGGAAGTCCAGGTGACGGCGGATCAGCTCCCCGATCCCCCCTGGCAGTTCACCGGGTTCCACATCCACTTCCAGATCAGGGGGCGGGAGATCTCCGAGAAGGCGGTCGCCGACGCGATTGAGCTGTCGGACAGCAAGTACTGCTCGGTGGCGGCCACGCTCAAGACCGGGGTGCCGATCACCCATGGGTTTGAGATCATCCAGGAATCGTGAGGCGAGGGAAGGATGCGCTGCTGCCTGCGCCTGCCAGGACGAACCCAGACCCCCGTTCGTGCGAACGGGGGTTTTCCTGTTTACCCACCCGGCGGCGGCATCCTTTGGCGAGGGGCTTCTGGCCCCCTGCCCCGTTGGGGAGTCTCACCGAGATTTTTCGACTGGCTGTTAAGGCTGAGGAGAAAACGCGTGGTGTGAAGACCGTCTGAAGAAATTGTTATCAAGATGTAATCAGTATTTCCTCTGTCTGTAGTATAGTAATTATGCTCTTATTCTTCTTTTAGCGGGTAGTCAAAGCGCGTGCCGTCCGTATCCAGCCCGCAATATCCGGTGAGAAGTGGCCCGGAATATCGATTGAACGCTCGATTTGCTGGGGTGTAGCAGCGGCCAGTTTTGCGAAAGTCGTAATACCGTTGGCCTTTAGCTGCTCCGCATACAATTCGGCGAGACCGGGGATAATGGTGAGGTTGTCTTCTATATCCTCCCCCTCCCGGTCGTCGTATTCCGGTTCGTCAGCCAGGTCGCCTGAGGCAAGGAGCGGTTTGCCCCGGCGGGGCACATCGACGCGAGTCTGGCTGATCACCTGTCCCTCAATATCGACTGGCGCATTGGGGTGTTGGATGCGGTGTAGCGTGTGACGAAGCTCGTCCTCACGCTCCTTCAACACCCGGCGGGCGTTGACAAGATTGATCTCTCGTTGTTGACGTTGGTGGATCAGGCGGCGCAGTTCGGCGTCGCGCAGCTCAAGAAGCTGTCTGGCATCATTGATCTCGGATTCTTTCTGGTCAACCATCTGCCGTAACCGCTGTAGCTGACTGCCCTGCTCCTCAGCCTGCTGAGTCAGGCGGTTGATTTCCAGAAGATAGGTTTCGTGCAGGTTTTGCAGCAGTTCTAGGTCTTTAACATCCTGGTCAAGTGCCTCAAGAATGTCGTCGTTCCTGGAAGTGGAAGGCTGTGCGAGGGCAATCTGAGGAGGAGGCGCGTGCTGAATGGCTGTCTCGGCTTGCTCGCCAGAGGCACGGACTTCGCTCAGTTGCGCCAACAGTTGATTGTATTGTTCGGTGCTGGCATCAACCTGTTGGCTGGCCGCATCGATTGATTTGACAAGCTCGGAATGCTGTGTTTCAAGCCTAGCAAGGTCGGCTTCCGCCCGCTGAATCTCTTTGCGCTTGTCGTCAATCCCGGTTGTGAAATGAGCCAGCCGGCTGGATAGATGGTTCGGTTTACTGACAAATGAGGACCGATTAAGGCGTTGGGCAGCAAGGTACCATCCGGCAAGAACACCAACCAATACTGCCGGTGGAACAAGCAAATAGGGTAACAAATCCAAGTTTCCATAATGTTATTAAAGAGTTAATAGATCGAGTAAATTTTGTAAGGGACGCGGGACTCAAAGATACTAAGTCGCGGGCTTTAATTCAAGATACTACAGCCAACCGCTATTAGTTTGTAATGAGTGTGACTGGCAAGAAGCATGATAAGACCACATATCACTTCTGTCCTCACTCAAGCAGTGCTTCAACTGCTCAATATGTTGATTGTTCGGGCGCGCGATTACGACGAATTAAGCGACGACCCGATCTTCACGATCATCGAGCACTGGGCGCTTGACGTTCAAGACCCCAGCAGCTTGCGATTGGCGTTTGACAACGCGCAGACCAGCTTCAGGAATTTCGGCAATGCCTACCAGCGCTGGCTGGAGCTGTTTGAAGAGCTGCTCCAGAGCGGCGGGGACAGCATCCCGGCCTTCGCGATGAACCTGCTGCTCGCCTTCCTGTTCCACCTGGAAGAGCCTGCTGGCGAGCTGTGGCAGCAGTACGACCGATTGTACCGCGAAGTGGACATGCGAAGCGGGGAGATGTTCCCCCGCTCCTGGGGGGACTGGTTCTTCCCCATGCAGACCTTCATGGGGTTCGTCGAGTCGGCCCTGATCGAGATCAACCCGTCCTGGGCCAGCCTGTTGATCTCTGAAGACGTTCGCGAGCTGCTCGACATCGTACCCTCGGTGGCGCTCGATGACATCGGCGACGTCGTCGAGCTGGACCCGATGTTTGTCTCCGATGCCCAGGTCGACCAGGTCACCTCACTCACCGAATACCTGACCGCCTGTGCGGAGCGGATCGGGCACATCGACCCGCGCGGTTACCCCGGCGGCAACGACCCCTCCGTTCCACTGACCGACGTCTACATCCCGCTGCGCCTGATCCCGCTCGCCGCGAACGATCAGCCCAACCACCTGGTCCGCTACAGCGAGGCGAAGTACGACCACGCCGAGCTGCGCCATTACCGCGGCCCGTCGCGCTACAAAGTGCCGGAGGGCAGCGGCGACCTGTCGATCTACGACGTGCTCGACCGCTACCACCAGGTGCTCATCGTGGGGGACAATGGGTCGGGCAAGACCACCATGATCCGTCACCTCGCCCTGGAGCACGCCCGCGCCCTGCTGACCGAAAAAGGCTGCGGCCTGGAGATGATCACGCGGAGCGACGGGGCTTCCTACGTGAAGCTGGCGCGCCCGCTGCCGGTTTACATCGACCTGGCGTCCTACCTGGACATGCACCGGCCCGGCGAAACGCTGGCCGAGTACACGCTGCGCATGATCGCCGACCTGGTGCGGGACGGCGACATCACGCCCCTGATGGGCCAGCTGCTCGACTGCGGCCAGTGCCTGATCCTGCTGGACGGGCTGGAGCAGGTCGCGACCGACGACCAGCGACGGCTGCTCAACTCCGGCATCGTCGACGCCGCGGCCCAGTGGCGGGCGTCCGGCAACCGGATCGTGGTGACCAGCCGCTTCTCGGACAACACCGCGATGCTGCTGGCCCGCGAGTTCGAGGGGTTCGTTATTGGCCCGCTCAACCGCAACCAGTTCAGGCCGTTCTTGCTGCGCTGGGCGCTGACCCTGGCCCGGCTGCGTCGGCCTCTCCTCTCGGACGACGACGCCTTGCAGCAGGCGCAGTCGGAGACGATCGCGCTGATGCGGGTGTTGACCGGCAACCCCAGGCTGGCCTCGGTGGCGGGCACCCCGCTGTTCCTGCGCCTGCTGGCGGGCATCCACCGCGAGGGCACGGTGCTTACGCCGCAGCCCGCTGCCCTGTTCCAG
>JARRJX010000521.1:0-2683 GCA_037388645.1 Chloroflexota bacterium | reverse complement strand
GGAAAAAGCTGGGGATGAACAGGGTCAGCAGCACTAGCGAGGTTGTAGCCCGCTGGCTGGAGATGAAGTGTGCCAGGATCAGGCAGTAGCCCATCACCGCGAACAGGTAGTCGGCGGTGAGCAGCATGTACACCCCCAGCCCGCCCCGGAACGGCACCCGGAACCAGAAGACGGCCACCGCCAGGGCAAACAGCGTGGAGACCAGCCCCACGCTCAGGTAGACGATCAGCTTCCCGATCAGGTATTCGTAGCCTCGGATCGGGGTGGTGACCATCGTCTCGAAGGTGCCCACCTCTTTCTCGCGGGTGACGCCCAGCGCCGCCGCCATCGAAGGCAGGATCAGCACCAACGCCATCAGGCCGGGCACCATGCTGTGCTGGGATCGCAAGTTGGGGTTGAACCAGATGCGGTTCCGCACCTCGAAAGGCGCTGCTGTAACGCCGACCGTGTTCTGTGAGAACGCCTGGGTGCGCCCCTCGACCGAGCTCATCACGCTGACGGCGGTCGTCGGGTCGGTCCCGTCGACCACCAGGTTGACCGGCGCTTCCTCCCGCCCTTCCAGGTGATCCCCAAACCCCGGTGGGATGACCAGCACCGCGTCCACGTCGCCCGCCTTGAAAAGCTTGATCGCCTCGTCGTAGTTGGCGACCGGGTTGGTGAGCGTGATGTCACCGTCGGCGGTGAGCGCCCGCAGGTAGTCGAACGACTGCGGGGATTGGTCGCGGTTGATCACCGCCAGCGTGGCGTATTCCACGTCGAAGGAGAAGACGTACGAGAGCAGCGTCAGCAAGACCGCCGGTGAAAAGAGCGTCAGAAACAGGAACCCTGGGTCGAACCAGATGTGCTTGTATTCCTTGATGATGACCGAGAGCAGGCGGCGCAGCGAGTGCCAGAGTCCCAAGTGTCCTCCAGGAGCCATGTACCATTACGGAGTCCTCGTGCCAGAATTTCCGCAGAGACTATACATCAAAGCTCGTGAAGAATCTAACCCGCTGTCGCTCCAGGTAATGCGGTATAAATTGAGGGGCTGTCAAGATTACTAAATAGCCTGAAATGCTGACCGGCTAAACCAAAAAAGGCGGCCCAGGCCGCCTTTGTCCTATCCGCTCAATGTGATCGTCAGTTGTTGGCGAAGCGGTACCCAACCCCCCTTGAGGTCAGGATGTACTTGGGTCGGGTCGGGTCGTCCTCGATCTTCTTGCGCAGGTAGTGGATGTAGAGCTTGAGGCTGTCGATCGCGTCGCTGTATTCCGGCCCCCACGCCTCGGTCACCAGGTCGCTGCGGGTGACCACCCGCCCGGCGTTCCGCACCAGCACGCTCAGCAGCCCGAACTCCTTCGGCGTCAGGTGGCGCTGTTCCCCATCGACCACCACCTCGCGGTTCAGGAAGTTCACCCGGAAGCGCCCTCCGTCGAAGATCATCTCCTCCGAGAAGCTGTTCTTGGGTACGCGCCGCAGGTGGGCCCGGATGCGGGCGATCAGCTCCTCGTTGTCGTGGGGCTTCACGATGTAGTCGTCCGCCCCCATCTCCAGCCCCTTCACCACGTCCTTGATCTCCGTGCGGGCCGTCAGGAAGACGATCGGCATGTCGGAAAGCTCCCGCAGGCGGCGGCACACCTCCCAGCCGTCCATGTCCGGCATCATGATGTCCAGCAGCACCAGGTCCGGGTGCGTGCGATAGGCTTTTCGCAGGCCCTCCTCGGCCCGATATGCTTTGATCACCTCGAACCCTTTGTGCGCCAACAGGATTGAGAGAAGGTCGACTGTGGTATCCTCATCGTCGATGATGAGTATCTTTTCACTCATAATATCATCCGCCAGATTGCGTTCAGGCAAACCAAACTTAAATCAATTTCTGACACTATACACTGGTAAAAAGTCAGGCGCAAGTTGGCCTTATGCGGGGCTGCCAAACAAAAAGGTAACGATTGGTTAGCGTCGGGGAAAACGCTCTCAGCGGAAATAAATGCGGAGGATTAGGTCGCCCAGGCGGATCACGTCGCCGTCCCGCAGCCGGGTGGGCGCGTTGGCGGGGAGCTGGCGCTCGTTGAGGAAAGTGCCGTTCGTGCTGTTCAGGTCGGTGATGAGCAGCGCCCCGCTCTTGCCGTCGTGGTGTAATCTGGCGTGCTTACGCGATACGCCGTGTCGCCACCCTCCGAACGCGGCCAGGTCCAGGCCCAGCGCGGGGCCGCCGTCCTGGTCGCTTCGCCCGATCAGGTATCCGCTGCCGGGCCGCGCGATCACGGGTTTTGTGGCTTCCTGGATGTGGATCACCACCTCGTTATTTTTGGAGAACTTCGCCGAGCCCCAGCCGGCCAGCACGCCGTCTACTCGTTCCAGGCCGTTCTTTGGCTCGATTAACGTCTTATCCTGTAGGCCATCCTCTTGGATGGGGTTGGGCCTGTTGATCTGTAGTGCGTCGTTCATGTTGCCCCCCATGGCTGTACGCCAATAGGATCGACCCTGCTCGAATGCCAGGGTCGGTTCCCTCGATGATGCCAGGATAGTCCTGGCTTGGCTGCCCTTGGTTTGAATATTATAACACGTTGTCGGTCTGGTGAAAATCAGTGATCTGTCCTGCACTCAGGGGATGAAGGTCATCAAGTTGGGCACCCTTTTGGCGATGGCGTCCGATTGTTTGAGCAGATGGGCATCGAGCCGGTTGATCTGGAATGCACGAGTG
>JARRJX010000520.1:0-3814 GCA_037388645.1 Chloroflexota bacterium | reverse complement strand
AACGGGCAGATAACTCAGTACGGGCCGGCAGGTGGTGGCAGCGGCGGTTCTTTGCAGTATGGTCCGGCGGGCGGTGGCAGCGGTGGCTCGCTGCAATATGGCCCGGCAGGCGGCGGCAGCGGTGGCTCGCTGCAATATGGTCCGGCGGGCGGTGGCAGCGGTGGCTCGCTGCAATATGGCCCGGCGGGTGGCGGCAGCGGCGGCTCGCTCTAGCGCATCACGGCGCGTTATCCAACGGTGGGCCGGTATCGGAAAGTCATTTACATAGGGGGATAAGCCCACATGTTGTTGCATAACCGTATGATTAACTCAGAAGAACGACAGAAGTTGGATAGGCTGTTAGGAGCAGCGCTCGTCGACAAAGGGCTGTGTCAGCGCCTGATCCAGGAGCGCGATCACTCGCTCATGAGCGAGTACCAACTCACGGATGAGACCCAGGATTGGCTGCGCAGCGTTCAAGCGTCATCACTGATGGAGCTAGCACAGGCAATAGCGCCACAAATGTAGAGCAGTTCTGTCGGGAACTGCTGCCCGGTGAAAACCGAGAAGGACTTCTCTCCACAGGCCGGCTAGAAGCCTGATCGGTTTTCACTCGGCGACCTGAAAAGCTGCCGAGCGTCGATATAGGGCACTAACAGACAACATGGTATTACGTTACAGACAAGCCAGCGCAGAGGTACCTAACATGCAGACTTCCTACTTTAGGGAGGAAACTATCGGCGTGTGTAAGCAAATCATGGTAGTTGATGACGAGGTGGGGGTTCGGCAGCTCCTTGGCATCATGTTGGAAAGAGCAGGGTTCTCAGTCATCAAAGCGGGCGATGCATCCGAAGCACTGGACCTTCTCGAGAACACCGAGCCCGACCTATTCATCCTCGACGTGATGATGCCGGGCATGAATGGACTTGAATTGTGCCAGCACATTCGGCAGTCGCCCAAGACAACCCATACACCGGTGTTGATCCTGTCTGCCAAGGCCGACGTGGAGGATATTCAGCGTGGGCTGAGGGCGGGGGCTAACGAGTATGTGGTGAAGCCGGTGCTACCCCGCGAGCTGGTCTCGAAGGTGAGCGCCGTGTTGCAAAAGGCCTAGTTTGTACCTGGGTTTGACACCTGTTTGACTGATTAAACACCTGCTTTCATAACGACAGCGCATCCTGTGGGCTGACCTCACTCCCGCCCGCGCTGTTCGCTGCCTGCCTTGGCACTTCCCTTCACAAGCAGGCTCTCTTTGTCATCTAATTTTCCCAGCCAACAAACACCAGCCCGATAGCAGCGGCACCTATCAGCAGCCAGCCGCGGTCGCCGATGATATGCGTTTGCCCGCTCAGCGCAAAGCGACTTGCTTTCAACATGTCCTCAGGCTACACTCTGGCACATCGTCATCATCAAGATAGGACCTAAAGGATTGTGAATGAGTCGGGTCGTTAACCTGAACACTCCTGGAAAAACCCGCAGCCAGCACATGCGCACCGCCGCCGAGATCATCCGCCGACTGGGTGAGAAATCGGAGGTAGACAAGGAAGCTCAAGACATGGCCGCCCTTCTGGTCTTTTGTTTCCGTGAGATCGAGGAGGGCATCGAAGACTCGGTTCGGGCCTGGGAGAAGCGGGATTACTGGATTAAGGCCGAGCGCTTCAGAACGCGCTGGGCCTGGTCGGGGCGAGCGGCAGGTGAACTGGAGCGCATCATTCGTCAGGGCACCTGGGAACAGCTCCCGGCGGTGTTGGTCAGGCTGCTTCCCCATTTTGAGGAGATCAAGATCGCCAAATACACCCGCCCGCCCAGCCTGTGGGACGGCACCTACCAACAGCTGCTCCAAGAGGACTCCATCACCAAGGACAGATAGATCGGTATGCGTGATGCTCGCCAGCTTGCTCTGGGCCTGTTACTAGCCGGGCTGGTGCTGGCCGCCTGTGGCGCGCCGCCAGCCTCTCCCTCCGCCTCAGGCGGAGGCGAACGGCCTGCCAACGGCCCCACCATCACCCCCACGGCAGCGCCTGCCGATGACGGTGACCCGGATTTAGAAACGGAACCCACCCCCACCCCCGACCCGTTCGGCGGCGATGGCCCCTGGACGGTCACGTTTGAGACGGAGGATGGGGAGACCCTGAACGGCACGTTATTTGGCCGAGGGCCGGTCGACCTCGTCCTGGCCCCTGACTACCCCGGTAAACAGGACGGCTGGGTACCATTTGCCGAAGCTGCTTCCCAGGCCGGGTACCGCGTCCTCACCTTTGATTTCCGGGGATATGCCGACCCGGTAGACCAGGTGGACTGGAGCGATTCTCCCACCGATCTCGACGCGGCGCTGGCTTTTCTGCGCGTTCACGGCGGCCAGCAGTTCATCGTCATGGGGGCGGGCCAGGGCAGCCTGGCAGCCACGGCGGCGACGCAGAGGTGTGGAGTTACGAGGGCAGCAGCCTGCACGGCACGTTCATATTCCAGGGTGCCGATCAGGACGACCTGATCCAACGCCTGCTCGATTTTGCCGACCGGGTCAGCGGCGGTACGGGCGGGTGAAAGGCGCGGGTCTCAGCCCGCGACCTGGGGCATATCCTGTGGTAGAATAAGTGTGCAGCCCCCCCGGCCACGATTTTCGTCGGGCCACCGCCTGATGGAGTAGACCGATGATGCCTGAGCACGCGCAACCCGAATCCGCCCCGACCGCGGGAGGCCCTCCCGCAGGCGGCCCGCCCACCGAGCGCAACCCGGTGACGACCGCCCGCTTCCGGCGCGAGTCGTGGTGGCAGATTCAGTTCCCTGTGCTGCTGGTTGCGCTGCTGGCCGCCGGGGCGGTGGTGTCTCTGGCCGTCTGGGGCGGGGCCGACGCAATCCACGCAGTTTCCGCCTACACCCTGATATTGCTGCTTATCCCGGCCCTGGTGGTGGCGCTGCTGCTGGTCGGCATCGGCGGCGCGCTGGTTTACCTGATGTTCAAGCTGCTCCGGCTGCTGCCCCCTTACGCCAACCTGGCCCAGCAGGAGCTGGAAGGCGTCCACCGGTGGGTCGACCAGGCGACTAACCGGCTGGCGGGCGGCCTGATAGCGGTGCGTAGCACGATGGCCGGGATCAACGCCTACCTGAGGCGCGAGGGCTATCTTTCACAGGATGACGAGGCAACCGGCTCCGCCGGAGAGGATTCCTAGGCGGGCCGCCGTTTTCCAGGAGGTCGTGTATGGCTGAAAAAGAATCGGGTTCGGGGCGGGCGATAGTGCCCACCGGTGGGGATTGGCGCACCCGGACCTTCGTGTTCGGCGGGATCGTCGGGGCCGTCTTAGGGCTGCTGTCGGCTTATCTCTACGTCCGCTCGGCTGAGGAAGAACACGCCGGGCAGGCTCCCGCCAGCCCCAAAGCGGGCGACGCGCTTCGCCTGGGCACGTCTGTGCTGGCGATCGTGCGCACGATCACCGAGTGGGGCAAACGCTAGGGCAGCGGCCTCGCCCATCCGGCAGCGGAAAACGGGCCTGCCAGATGGCGGCCCGTTTGATCTATCTAGCACCTGCGCTCGTCTCGTTCAGGCCTGGCCGTTTCAGGCCGCCCGAACTGCGAAAAGTCGGGAATCTGATTACAATGATAGGTGCAACGGCAGGCCCAAGCGGGCGGACTCTCAGAGGGACTTGAGATGATCGGCGACATCGAGGAATTTATCAAGCAGTTTCACGGGCAGCGGCGGCGCACGCAGTGGCTGGTCGACGTGATCCCGGAGTCCAAGGCGGATTGGCGTCCCTGGCCGGATGAGCCGTCGCCCGCCGAGATCGTCTGCCGCCTGGCTGCCACCCACCTGATGTACGCCACCGTGACCGCGCACAAC
>JARRJX010000519.1:0-5352 GCA_037388645.1 Chloroflexota bacterium | reverse complement strand
TCAGCAGCTCAACAAACACTGGCAGATCGAGGCCAGCGGGCTATGGCTGGTCAACCAGGATGCCAAGACCGTCCAGGTCTACCAGCCTGATGGCGGGCAGGATAAGGATAAAGGCGGCGCGGCGCTGCCCTTCCGGATCGGACGGGGGATCGTGGGCCGGGTCGCCGAAAGTGGGGAGGCGCGCCTGGTTAAGGACGCGCCTAACCACAGCGATTATGACGCCCAGGTCGACACAGTAGACGGCGTTCAGCCAAAGACGATGGCCTGTATGCCCCTGCTGATCAAGGGCGAGGTGGTCGGTATCCTGGCCCTGTACAACAAGAAAGATGGCTTTTTCACCGATCAAGACCTGGGGCGGCTAAGCTCTTTCGCCAACCCGGTGGCAACCGCCATCGAGAATGCCCGGCTGTTTGCGCAGTCTGAGCAGGAGCGGGCGACCGTCCACGCGACGGTCAATGCGCTCTCCCAGCCCTTGCTGATTATCGACGATGAAGGGGAACTGGTCATCTCAAACCCGGCTGCGACCAACCTGGTGGAGAATCACCTCGCGCAGTTGTTTGAGGGTCTCAGCGGTGGGGTGGGGCGCACCACGGAAATCCAGCTTGGCGAGGAAACCTACATCACCCCCACAGAGCACCAGCCGGACGTTGGCACGATTGTGATCATGCAGGACATCACCTACGTCAAGAAGCTGGAGCAGGCCCGCGCCGAGTTTGTCAACGCCCTCTCGCACGACTTGAAAGGGCCGCTCTCGTCCATCAAGGGATGGGCGGGGCTGATCGAGAAGACAAACCCGTCGGACACCAAGAACGTGGTTTTCTCCAACCGCATCGTCAAAGCGAGCGACAGCCTACTGGAGATGATCACCCAACTGCTGGACATCGCCCTGTTGAGCGAGGTGCCGCAGTCCTATCACGTGTCGTGTGATATGGGCGATATCGTGAAGAGGGCGATCGCCGACTCCGAAGGCGCGGCCCTTGCAAAGTCGATGAAGGTCGACTCCCAGCAGATTGGAACGCCTTACCTGATCAAGGGCGATGCATCCCGACTGTATCGAAGCATCCTGAACCTGATCGACAACGCCGTCAAGTACGCCGAGCGGGATACCCGCGTGCTGGTCACGCTCACCTACAGCGACAGCCAGGTCGCCGTCCAGGTGCGAGACGACGGTCCAGGGATCCCGGAGGCCCCCCTGTTTGACCGGTAATTCCGGGGGAAGAACACCAAGGACAGCGAGTCCGGGGTCGGCCTGGGGCTGGTGATGGTGCAGGCGACGGCCAAGGCGCACGGCGGGGAAGTGTCCGTGCGCAACGTGAAAGGCCACGGCGCGGAGCTTACCATCTCGCTGCCCGGCAGTCTGCGCGTCCGGTAAGCGGCACGATACCCCGAACATAGATAGTTTTGGCGCTCCCGGCCCGAAAACCGGTGAGCGCCGTTCTTTTTGAGGTGGCATGAGCCAAACAAGCACGGCAGCCGGGACGGCGTCGCGCCCGTTCCTCAAGTGGGCGGGCGGGAAGCAGCGCCTGTTGAAACAATATGAACACCTGCTGCCGGACAGCGCAAGCACATATCACGAGCCGTTCGTGGGCAGCGGCGCGCTCTTTTTCTACCTGCGGTCTCGTGAATTCGCCTCGCACTACTGTTTGTACGACGCCAACGAAGAGCTGATCAACACCTACCTCGTCGTGCGCGACCGGGTGGAGGCGCTGATCGAGGCGCTGGCCGAGCACGAGCGCCTTCACGACGCCGACCATTACTACCGGGTGCGGGCGTGGGACAAGGCGGCGGGCTGGATGGCGCGCCCTGACGTGGAGCGGGCGGCCCGGATGATCTACCTCAACAAGACCTGTTATAACGGCCTGTGGCGGGTGAACCGGCGGGGGCATTTCAACGTGCCGATGGGCCGCTATCGCCGCCCGAACATTCTGGATCGATCCCGGCTGCGCGCCGCGTCGGAGGCTCTGGGTGGGGTGGATGTCGAGGTGAGAGATTTCAGGGAGGTGGCCGACCGGGCGGAGGCCGGGGATTTCGTCTATTTCGACCCACCCTACGTGCCGCTGACCCCCACGGCGAACTTTACCGATTATTACGCCGGGGGCTTCGGCCAGGCCGAGCAGGAGGCGCTGGCCGACACCTTCCGCCGCCTGGACAAGCAGGGCTGCCGGGTGATGCTCAGCAACTCGGATACCGACCTCGTCCGCGAGCTGTATGCGGGGTTTGAGATCATAGCCGTCGAGGCGCGCCGCGCGATCAACTCGCAGGCGGGCAAGCGCGGGCCTGTCTCAGAGGTGGTGGTTTTTAATTATCCGGTAGGTTCTGGCAGGGATGGCCGGTATCCTCAAGGGGGATTGACGTCTAAAGAGTGAACCGAACCGATTGAGGACTTTGTTATTATGCGTGATGTATGGGTTATCGGGATCGGCCAGACGCCGATCGGCGAGCTGTGGGACAAGAGCCTGCAAGACCTGGCCGTGGACGCGCTGGGCGCGGCCTGCCTCGACGCAGGGGTCGAGAAGCCGGATGCGCTGTACGTCAGCAACATGCTGGCCGGTCAGCTGATTGGGCAGAAGCACCTGGGGGCGTTGATCGCCCAGGGGATGGGCTGGACGGGGATCGAGGCGAGCGCGGTCGAGGCGGCCTGTGCCTCCGGTGGGGCGGCTTTCCAGCGGACGCACCGTCACCGCCGGATTGGCGACGGCGGCGGATGCCGATTACGAGGTCGACCAGGGGGTGACGTTCGTCGCCCTAAACGCGCTGATGATGAAGCGCTACATGCACGAGCACGGCGTGCCGCACCGGGTCTTTGGCGAGTTCAGCGTGAACGCCCACGCCAATGGGGCAGCCAACCCCAACGCGATGTTCCAACACGCGATCACGGTGGACACCTACCTGAATGCGCCGATGATCGCCCCGCCGATCAACCTGTACGACAGCTCCCCGATCTGCGACGGCGCGGCGGCGGTGATCCTGGCCTCGCGCGAGGTCGCGCAGAACCTGTCGCAGGTGGTGCCCGTCCGGGTGCTGGCCGACAGCACAGCCACCGACTGCCTGAGCCTGCACGGACGGCGCAACCCGATCTTCCTGGATGCCGCCCGCGCAAGCGCGTTCCGGGCTTACGAGCAGGCCAGGATTGGGCCTGAGGACATCGACCTGTTTGAGGTGCACGACGCCTTCACCATCATGTCCACCCTGAGCCTGGAGGCGTCGGGTTTCGCCGAGCCGGGGCAGGGCACGAGGCTGGCGGCGGAGGGCGAGATCAGGATCGGCGGGCGGGTGCCGATCTGCACGATGGGCGGCCTGAAAGCGCGCGGCCACCCGGTGGGGGCAACCGGTGTGTACGAGATCGTCGACGTGGTGACGCAACTGCGCGGCCAGGCGGGCGCGAACCAGGTGCCCGACGCGACGATCGGGATGGCCCAGAACATCGGGGGCACCGGGGCGACGGTCGTCACCCACATCCTGGCGCTCGAATAAACAAAAACGGCGAGGCAGCTCGACGCCTCGCCGTTGGTATTTCGATCACCGTTCTCTGACTAACGCCGCCACTTGATCGTGCAGCCCACCGGTGGGGTCTGGGCGACAGCGGGGGACTTGCCTGCCAGCAGCGCGTCGAGCGCGTCCCGCAAATAGGTGCGCTTCACCGCGCCAGGTTCGTCGTAGTTGTCGTCCGGCGCGCCGTGGTATCCCAGCCTGCGATCGCTATCGAAGAGGAATATCTCCGGGGTGTACCCGGCTCCATAGGCGCGGGCGATCTCCTGACTTTCATCGAACAGGTAGGGGAAGGGGAAGCCCTTCTCCTGGGCGTGGGTCTTCATGTGCGGGAAGTCGTCGACGGTGTACCTGTTCGGGTCGTTCGAGTTGATCAGGATGAACTGCACGCCCCGGTCGGCGTAATCACGCTGGGCCTCGATCAGCCGATCTTCCCAGGCGAGCACGTAGGGGCAGTGGTTGCAGTAAAAGATCACCGCGAGCAGATCGCTGCCCGCGTATTCGGCCAGGGCGTGGGTTTTGTCGTCAACGCCCAGCAGGCTGAAGTCGATCGCTTTATCGCCGATAGCCAGATTTGCCATGCTCAGCTTCCTCCAGGGACAACCTTGTCAAACTCAGCCCGGCTCGCATGCGGCCAGCAGGGCTTGGCGGATCAGATTATGGGTGGGCAGCGGCGTGGCGCGCCCGTCCTCGTGATGATAGACGCGGCAGGTTAGGCCGTAGATCGCCTCCTCGTCCGGCGGGTCGATGTCCTGCCCGTCGATGCGAATGGTGGGGGAGCCGACAAAATGGGCTGCCATGGCCCCCTCCTCTGTCTCAATCTCGACGATCTCGACCGGGCTATTGATACCTTCCTCGGCCATCACCTGGCGCAGGCGCTCAAGCGCCACGTCGTGTGAGGGGCATCCTTTCCAGAATAAGAATTCTACTTTCATGTGGTTACGATTTTGCCAACTGACTTGTGAGAAACTCAGGACGATTGTAACGTGCCACTCCGCCCGATTCAACCGACAGGGCAGGGGTTTGTCGTCGTCTGAAGCGCGGGTTCGATGGTCGCAGCGGTTCTACCGGGTGAAAATCCACCAGAGCAGGCAGGCCGCCAGCGCACCGACCAGCGAGCTGACCAGGTTCACCAGGTCGTTGTCCAGCCAGGGCCAGCCGCGCAGCCGGTTGGTCGGCGTCCCGCAGGTGTGCAGCTTCTTCTCAGTCTCTTTCTGGCAGGTGGGGCAGTAGTAGATCGACTGCACGGTCGCGCCCAGCAGGCTGTCGAACAGCGAGCCTGCCAGCCCGGCCAGCAGGGCGACCGGGATCAGCGGCAGGGCGGCAAAATCTCGCCCGGCGAAACGATCGTTGACGGCGATCAGCAGGGCTGCCGCCAGCCCGATCAGCAGCCCGCCGCCCAGCGTGGCAAGCGTGCCCAGCACAGAGATTCCACCCGACGTGCCGTAGTCGACGGGCTTGCCGGTGGTGATCAGGCGCGGGGGCCGCTTGCTCAGCACGCCCAGCTCGGTGGCCCAGGTGTCGGCGTTGACCGTGGCGAGCGCGCCGCTGAAGGCGGCCAGCATCAGCGGCATTGGCAGGGCGAGCGATAACACGGCAGCGAGGGCTGCGATCCCCCCGTTGGCGAGCGCCTGTCCGAAATCCCGCTGGCTGCCCTTGTCGAATTTCTCGGCCAGCCCCGACTTCTCGCCCGCCTTATAGTGGGAGAGCAGGCTGGAGGAGACGAAAAAGACGATCAGCAGCACGCCCCAGGCCCATCCTCCGAAGCCGAAGATCAGCGTGCCGACCAGCATCGCGCCCAGCCCGCCGCTCATGGTCAGCGAGCCGCGCCAGTACGCCAGGCCCGCGACCAGGCCGCTCAGC
>JARRJX010000518.1:0-2689 GCA_037388645.1 Chloroflexota bacterium | reverse complement strand
ATCAGAGTCCTCCCCGCGCGTAGGTATTCCTACGGCAAGAACGTCACCTCAGGCGGCCAGTAGTAGATCGACGCGGTGTTGAACCAGGTCGTCCCTGGCTTGAAGGCGATCAGGTTCCCGCTCTGGTCGAAGAACTGCATCAGGCTGTTTGCCTCTTCCCGCCGCCAGGTAACGTCGTAGCGCTGCCCGTCGCGCATCAGCACCGCCTGCCCCTCGCCCAGCAGGTTGATCCCCACCGAGTACAGCTCGCCCAGCTCCCCCTCTTGCTCCAGGAAGTCCGCCTCGTAATGGGTCGCGTAGATGATCACCACGTTGTCGAAGGCCAGTTGCTCGCCGGTCAGGTAGTCGCTGTCGGGGGCATCGTCCGTCCAGCTCAGCCACTTCCCGCTCCCTGAGTCGTAGCGCCAGGTGTGCTTCGGCCCGCTGCCGGGGTCGTCAATGTTCATCTCGGTCGTTGCCGTGCCGCCCGCCGGGGCCGCCGTGTCGAACAGCATCCCGTCCAGCACCGGGCGCTGGTTGAAGCCCATGTCGTCCGCCCGCTGCCAGATCGCCTCCGGCATGGCGAACAGGCTGTGGTAGCGCGCTATCCCCTCGCGCGGGATGTCCGGGATGCGCACCAGCCACGGGTCGCTGTGCCCCAGTTGCTCGGAGACCACCCGCTCGCGGTAGGGCGCGGCCAGCAGCAGCTCGCGCACGCGCGGCGTGCTGCCGGGTGGGTCGGCCAGGTTGCTGCTCGCCCCGGAGAGCGCCAGGATGCCCCCGTACATGTACACCAGGTGCTCCACGTCGATCAGCCGGGCGCTGCGCACCGACCCGACCATCTCCGGCGTCTGGCTGTAGAACACCGCCGTGTACCGGGTCTGCGCGAAGCCCTCCATCTGGTACTCCCACACGTGGTCGGCGAACGACAGCCCGCTCTGCGGGCGCACCGTGGGCGACTCGTTGCTCACCTTGACCAGCAGCGGACGCCTGTCCAACACCGACGGGTCGTTGACCACCAGCCCGGTCAGCGGGTTGACGTCCGCCGGGAAGCCCGTCGGCCCGAAGGGGCCGAGTGGCGTTGGAGTCATCTGCGGCGCTGCCGCCTGCGCGGCGGGCTGCTCGACAGTCGCCAGCACCTCAGTCGGCGCGAAGTTCGGCGTGGCCGTGGGCGTTGGCACGGCGGTGGGCTCTGGTTTGCACCCCACGAGTCCCAACAGGACGAAGAACGAGATGAGCAAAATGGTCCGCTTCATGGTGAAATTACTTCCTTGCAACCTGTTCGATGTATGCAGCCACGCTGGCTATTCCACAAACAACTGGTCGAACCCCAACGGCACCATCTCGAACCAGGTCTGCCCCGGTTTCAGGTACATCGTGTTGCCGTTCAGGTCGGTGAAACGCATCATCTCCTCCGGGTCGAGCCGCTGCCAGCGCCCCTCGAAGCGCTGTCCATCCCGGAACACCGAGATCGGCCCCTCGCCCCAGATTTGAATCTCGATCGAATAGTGCCCGCCCCCGAAGCTGTCCTCGATGATGTCTGTCTCGACGTGCATCGCGCCCACCGCGACCACGTTCTCCACCCCGATCTGCTCGTCGTTCAGCGCGTCCAGGTGAGGCTCGTCGGCGTTCCAGCGGTAGTAGCGTCCGGTCGCCGGGTCGTATTTCCACTGCACGTAAGCCGAGGAGGGGCCGAAGTTGATGCTGATCACGTTCGCCGGGGTGCCCCCGCTGGGCGGCGTCGTGTCGAAGGCCATGCCGGGCGTCAGGTCGGGCGGCTTGCTCACCCCCCGCTCTTCGGCCAGCGCCCACAGCTCGTCCGGTATCGCAAACAGGGTGTGCTCCAGCGCCACGCCGGGGTCCTGGATGCGCACCAGCGCCGGAGCGCCGACGAACGGCCCGGACAGGTTGCGGTCGGCCCAGGTCGAGTTGTTGATCTTGGCGCGCACCCCGTCGCTGAAGCCGGACGCGGCGAAGATCGCGTCGAACATCGGCACGATCTCCAGGTCGAGCAGGCGACCGCTGCGCACCGACCCGACTCGCTCCGCGCCCTGGCTGAAGAAGATCGCGGTCAGGCGTGTCACGTTGCCCTCGGCGTAATGCTCGAACACCAGGTCGGCGTTCGTCAGCCCCGATTGGGGCCGCGCCAGTGGGTCGTTCGATACCTTGATCGCCAGCGGGGGCCGCTGCAAGACCGATACGTCGTCCAGGATCAGCCCGGTCAGCGGGTTCACGTTGTCCGGGTAGCTGTCCGGCCCCACCGGCCCGGCGGCGGGCTGTGCCTGGGGGGTGGGGTGGGGGGCCGCCGGGGTTTCGACCGGCGCGCTCTCCCCCGTCTCCATCGGCCCGGCGGGCGTGCGGGTGGGCGTGGGCGTGGCCTGCGGCTGCTGGTGGCAGGCGCTGATGAGGGCCGTCATCGCGAGGATGGCAGTGGCGAGCAGCAGCTTCGAGCGGTGCATCTGGATGTAGTCTCTCCTGGTTGATAACAACGCGCGGGCATGCCAGCGCGTGCATTGTATACCAAAGGGATTCAGTTGTCGAAGTGGTCGTGGCATCCGCGGCCTGCCGCCTTCCCTACGCCAGCGCTGCGATTGCCCAACCTCGGACAAAAATCACTCCGTGGTGTGATTTGCCCCACTGCCTGGCTGGAAGGTATTCTAGGACAATGGGGTCGAGCGATGTGCAAGCTGGGAGCGTCATTGTGGGAGGG
>JARRJX010000517.1:0-2695 GCA_037388645.1 Chloroflexota bacterium | reverse complement strand
GTGGTTGTTGAACAGAAGGGCGTGACCGGCCTTACCGTGCAGGCTGGCGAACTGGCCCACAAGCCCGGACTCCACCCCCACATAGGTGCGCTCGGCGTGCTGGCAGAGGCGGGCAAGCAGCATCCGGTCGACCTCCCAGCCGACGATCTCAGCCCAGGCCATGCCGAAAGCGACCTCAATCGCGGCGGAGGAATACAGGCCCGCCCCCATCGGCATCTCGCCGGTGACGGTCATCTGCGAGCCGGGCGTGGCGATCCCGGCGTTCTGCATGTTCCAGGCGACGCCCGCCGCATACTGCGCCCACTCCGGGAGGGGCCGCCCGATGATCGCCTTCTTTTCCTCCAGGTCGGTCAGGCGAAAGGCGGCCTGCTCGTTGAGGTCGAAGGCGTGGAGCGTGACCAGCGTGGTGGGCAGCTCTCTGGCCGCCGCCCAGACGTGGCGCGAGATCGCCACCGCCAGCCCCCAGCCCTCGCCATCCTCCACGTACCCGCCAAACAGGTTGACGCAGCCCGGCGCACGCACCAGGAACTCCGGCTCTTCGTTGAAGGTCGATTTGAAGCTCTCAGCCAACCCCGCCGGCGGCTGGGCTTTCAGCGGCTTGGTATCCATACCCTCTCCCGTCGTCGCTATCAGGAATACGAACTATTTGAGCGAGCACCTTAACCCCCCTGGCCTCCGGCCTGTCCCCTTTACAAGGGAGACAGGTGGTGCGCAGGTGGACATCGGGCACTCACGAACCGGCCAGACGCACGGCGACGGCCAGGCCATCGCCCAGCGGGATGATCGACCCTAACAGGCGCGGGTCTTCCGAGATCTGGCGGTTGAAGGCCAGCGTGCCCCGCACCAGGTCGTCGTGCTGCGCGGCTGGCTCGACAATTTTACCCCGTCTGAACGCGTTGTGGGCGACGATCAGGCCGCCGACCCGAATATTGTCGACCGCCCAGGCCAAGTAGGCGGGATATTCCGACTTGATCGCATCGATAAAGATCGCGTCGAACGGCCCTTCCGCCGAGAGACCCGGCAGGAGGCTCAACGCATCCCCGACGCGTACCTGAACCCGGTCGCTCAAACCAGCCTGGCGGAACGATTCGCGGGCGACCTCGGCCCGCTCCTCATCGATCTCCAGCGTGATCAACTGCCCATCCTCCGGCAGAATCCGGCCAATCCATACCCCGCTGTACCCAGCCAGGGTGCCCAACTCAATCACCCGGCGGGCGTCGTTCGCCTTGAGCAAAAATTGTAGCATCAGGCCCTCTTCAGGCCGAATCTGAATCTGGGGGAAGCCCTCGTCAAGGGCGCGGGCCCGGATGGCTTTGAGCACCTCATCCTCCTGCCCGAACAGGTCGTGCAGGTAGTCGTTTAACCGGTCGATGGTGCTTTGATCCAAGTTGCTGCTCCAGGAGTCTAACAGCGGACTCGGTGATGAACCGACAAGCCTTGTGCAGCCAGGACGTGGGTGGGCAGTCGGTTACGAATCGCGTGGGTGACGTTCGGAAGCCTAGCAGTTCTCACCTGACTCTAGTCGCTCCTGGGGTTGATGTCAATCGCAGCACGGGTTTAGCAATACAATTGAAAGATGGGGGGATGAGGATCGGTGACGCGGAGCGGAGAAGGGCGAGATGTTGAACATTTAGAATCTAATGAGGCAATAATGATGAATCCGCCTAGCAGTCGATCAACCGCCCATGCCGATGTCGCCCGACGATAAATCATCGGGCTATGAAGTAAATGGCAAACCCCAAAATTCCTATCCCCGCAGCAAGCTACGGGGCTTTACGGAATATTGCCCTACGGGTACGGGTTTGCTTGAATACTGCATCAGGGCTTCGCCCTGTGGCGCATCCTTCGGATGCTTAAGCCATTCATCCCACCAGCAAGCTGGTGGGCATTCTGGCAGATGCAGTAAAATGCCCACTAAAGCGGGATCTATTACACCGTAAGAGAAGATGCTGACACCCAACACATTGCCTGATTATTGTATGAACCGCCAATATCTCGCCCCTACCCCGGACGCAATCTCGTGGGAGACGGGCATCGTCGCTAAGGTCGGGCGGGTGGGGCGACCGGTGAGGCGCGGATCGCGCCCCGGCACGCTGCCCCTACCGGGAGCGACAGACTTGTGATTCATTGGGCTGGATAGTACACTTGTGCTATCACGACTTCACACATCGCATTTGATATGGCAGCCTAACCTGAATATCCAGATATTGTGCCTATTATGACTAAAACGATCTGTGTTTACTGCTCATCCAGCGAAGGGGTCTCAACCGACTACTTCCAGGCCGCCGAAGCGCTGGGGCGGTCGACTGCGCAGAGGGGATACACGCTGGTCTTCGGCGGCGGGGAGATCGGCCTGATGGGGGCGCTGGCCCGCGCGGCGAGCGCCAACGGTGGGCGGGTGGTGGGCGTGATCCCAAAGGCGCTCGCCCAACTGGCCTACGAGCGGGCGGACGAGATGATCGTCACCAAAGACCTGCGCGAGCGCAAGGCGGTGATGGCAGATCGCTCCGACGCCTTCGTCGCCCTGCCGGGCGGGTTCGGCACGCTGGAGGAGCTGCTGGAGATGCTCACGCTCAAGCAGTTGAGCTTCCACAACAAGCCCCTGGTGCTGGTCAACACCAACGGATTCTACGACCCACTGATCACCCTGTTCGAGCAGATTTACGCCAGGGGATTCACTAAAGCAGTTTACCGG
>JARRJX010000516.1:0-4157 GCA_037388645.1 Chloroflexota bacterium | reverse complement strand
CGCAAGATCGACTGTCGTTCGGAGCATGTTGACTGGGGTTGGGGGCATCCCATATATCGCGCCGCCGGTGTTGCATCTTACCTGGTAGAAGATGTGGCGAGAGCGCTTGAAGGAGAGTGAGGCCGGAACCCGTTTGTAGGGCGATTTGTGTCTGTGGCGGGTTTAGACGTGGCTTCCATCAAGGTCGAGCAAGTGCCCCCACAGCGGACGGCGCACCACCTGGAAGCGCCCCCGGTAGCCGAAGATGTCGCTGAGTAGCCCCCCTGGCGGCGGGCCCGCAACGTGACCCGCGAGGTTGGCGCTTCGCTCCTCTACCTCCTGGAGGATGCCCGCTGATGGAACCAGACGCCGTGAGTGCGGTCCGGCGTAAAGGCATCCCTGTTCGCTTCCTCACGTATCAAATGGATTGAGAAGAGCGCGAACTCACTGCTGCCCAACGCGGCATCCATGGCCTGTTCACGTTCTGCTGGAGCATACATAGAGTGATATGCATTGTATTCACTCAAAATAATGCACCCCATTTCGTGATGGCTTCCGGTATAGTCCGGCACCGGCAGCGCCAGCAGATGGGTAAAGTAGCTGACTGCCACGTCCATGTCCCGGACGGCGTATTCCACTGCCGGGATGCCGACCGCACGGTTCTGATGGGTGATCGCGGCAGGGTCGCCCGGCACGCGCCATTCTCTTGGCGTGGTGTCCTGAATGAGGAACGGGGCAAACCCATCCTCGATCAGGGCGAGTTTCCACTCCATGGTTCGCCCATCTTTTATCCGGCTGCCCTCGGTTATCTCGCCGACCGCAAACCCTTCCTGTTGGAGCCTTCTCGCCTCCGCCTCGATGTCCTGTGTGGATAGGGCAAACCCCGCCAGCCCTTCGCCGCCTTGAAGCATCCGGCTGAAATCAATCATATCCGGGAGTGGCCCATCGCCGGTCGCCGCCAGCAGCTCGATGTACGTCCCGTCCGAAAACGCGATCAGCGCGTTATGAGTGGCGCGGTTGGCGTGCACGCCGCCGGGGATAACGGTAAAGCCCAGCGAGCGGTAATCCTGGATCGCCTTGTCGAGGTCGTCGACGGCGATGACGACGTGGTCGAGCTTCAATGGCATGTTCGTTCTTCCCTTAATCCTTCAGACTCAGATCGACCGGCTGCTTTCGAGTGCCAGCGCCCCGGAGTCGCGCTAGGGCGGTAAGGAATCTGGTTGAGGAATGCTTGCGTTTATGGCGCTGTTTGGTCGTCTATTATTATGGCACGAACGAGAAAGAGCGCCCGCTGGCGGGAAAACGTAGCTACAACGTAGCTACCAGCCCGCCAGCCTGCCCTATCATCAGGGCAGAAGGAGGCGCGCCATGCTCGCTCTGTCACACCTGTCACACACGCTATATCCGCCATATCTGCCACATCTGCCACGCATAAAGTCACAGCCCTGGCCGCTCGCCCTGCCGACTCGCTGCGCGCCGATCCAGCCCAATCCGCGTCCCCACCGCGCGTGCCCCTGGGCCTTACCCCCGCTCCTGACACCACGACAGCCCCCCTTAGGGGGCGTCTGGTCTCAGGGGCGGCAGGCTCAGTGGCGGGCGGTGGGGCGGCTGTCCGGGGGGCGGGCCTTCGTGGTATGATAACCACATCCGGTTTGCCGCCCACCCGCGGCCAGCAAAGGAACCCAGGCCATGCCATCCAACCGGCTGAGCGAGACCGAGACGTACGTCAGTCTGCTGAACAAACGCCGCGACGAGGTGCGGGGCGTCCTGCGGGGCCTGCCTGCCGAGGCGCTGAACTGGCTGCCCCTCCCCCGGAACCGGGGCGACGTGCGGCTGGGCTACTCGATCTACCAGCTGGGTTACCACAGCATCGTCACCGAGGTGGACTGGCGGCGGCACATCGCCTACCGGCTGGGGCGCATCACCTGGGAGGAGGAGCAGGCCGGTTTCGAGATCGGCGAGATGGAGGTGGTGGGCGAGGACACCGCGCTCCTGCTGGCCCGCCTGGAGCGCGACGGGGCGGCCACCGACCAGTTCATCCTGGGGCTGAGCGACGACGACTTACACGTCACCTGGGAGAACGCGCGCGGCGAGCCGCGGAGCGTGCGCTGGATCATCGGGCACGTGATCGCCTACTACGGGGTGCAGATCGGCCAGATGGTGCTGACGCGGCAGCTGTGGGAACAGCAGCGTGGCCGCTGAGCGGGCCGCGTGTGGGGGAAAGGGAGACGGTGAGCGATGGTGATCTCCGAGCAGCTTGAACTAAGCACGAAGGGCGACGCCGACATCCACGACATCACCGGCGAGGTGGGCCGCCTGGTGCAGGGCAGCGGGGTGCGGGATGGGGTGGTGACGATCTTCACCCCCAGCGCGACCAGCGCCCTGACCACCATCGAGTACGAGCGCGGCGCGCTGGCCGACCTGCGCCGCCTGTTCAACGAGATCGTCGACCCGGCGCGCGAGTACCAGCACAACCTGCGCTGGCATGACGGCAACGGGCACAGCCACGTCCGGGCGGCGCTGCTCGGCCCCAGCCTGAGCGTGCCGTTCGTGGGTGGGCAGCTCACCCTGGGCACCTGGCAGCAGATCGTGTTCGTCGACTTCGACAACCGGCCCCGCCAGCGGCGGCTGGTGGTGCAGATCGTGGGCGAGTGAGGGGACGTGATGGCGACACTGGAAAAATTGCTGACCGCCGACGAGTTCTGGGAGAGATACGCCGGGCAGCGCGTGGAGCTGGTCGAAGGAGTTCCGGTTGAGATGGCACCAACTTCGGATTTACATGGCGAGATCGCCGGGCTGATCACCTTCTACCTGATCGGCTACGTGCTTGAGCATGACCTGGGGAGCGTACGCAGCGCCGAGACCGGCTTCTTGATCAGCCGCGACCCGGACGTGGTGCGCGCCGCCGACGTAGCCTTTATCTCCAAGGAGCGCGGGGCGCAGGTCGCGGATCGGGACAAGTATACGCCCTTCCCGCCCGACCTGGCAGTGGAGGTGGTCTCGTTCGACGATCTCGCCGATAGTCTCCAGGCCAGGGTATGCGATTACCTGGCGGCGGGCGTGCGCCTGCTGTGGGTGATCCATCCCCAGACTCAGCAGGTAGTCGTCTATACCACCGACAGCCAGACGACTCTCAGCGTGGGCGATACGCTGACGGGCGGCGAGGTGCTGCCCGGCTTCGCGCTGCCGCTGGCGAAGCTGTTCCCCACCGACTGACCCTTAGAGGCTTTACATGAACCGTCTCCTTGTCAGGCTGGCCTCATTCGCGCTGGCCGGTGTGCTCGCCCTGGGGGCGCTGGGGCTGCTGTGGAGCGCGTCGCGGCGGGTGGAGACCCAGCTCAGGCTGCGCGCCGATTCGGTCGCCGTGCAGGGCGTGGTGCTTGAGAAGCTGGTCGAGCAGCGCCCCGACCGGCTGCTGCCCTTCGACGTGCCATCCTACGTGGTGCGCTATGCCTTTCCCACTCCGGATCAGGGGCAGATGCGCAGCGGCGAGCAGGTCGTGACGCGCTACGCCTTCCGGCATCTGGGCGGGCAGGGCGCGCTCGCCCCGGTGACGGTCGACCCCGACGACCCGGCGGTCAGCGCCATCGACCCGCGCCTGACCTTCCCCGCCGGGGCGGGCTGGCGGCTGGGGATCGGGATCGGGCTGCTGGTGGCCGCGCTGGGGGTGGCGTTGGCGGGGACGCGGCCCGGATCGGCGGGCGAGGAGTGAGTGCGATGCAGAATCAACCAGGGTACGTCACCGACATCGCAAAACTTTTTCCACGGCAGGGCGAGTGGACGGAGACCGACTATTTCGGACTGCCGGAGTCGAAGCGCTTCGTCGAGCTGTGGGACGGCGTGCTGAGCATCGAACCGATGCCGGGTACCCTCCATCAGCGCATCGTGACCAGGCTGGCCGGGCTTTTATTTGCCTACGTAAATCCGATCAAATCAGGCGAAGCATTTGGCCCGCTGACGGCGGTCAAGCTGGGGGAGGGCAGAATCCGCGAGCCGGACGTGATGTTCATCAAGCAGGAGAACCGGGCGCGCATCGCCCGGCGCTACATCGACGGGCCGCCCGACTGGGTAGCGGAGGTGAACTCCTCCGGCTCGCGGGCGACCGATACGAAAGACAAGCTCCAACAGTATGCCGAGGTGGGCATCCCCGAATACTGGCTGATCGATCCAGGGGCGGG
>JARRJX010000515.1:0-5102 GCA_037388645.1 Chloroflexota bacterium | reverse complement strand
AGGATGAATTCCTCATTCCGCATAGCAAGCACCTTTCCCCGAAGCTGGCGTGCCAGCCACGTCCAGCCGATCACCGACAGGATCAGGGTCACGACGAAGTAGGTGCGCAACGGCGGCCAGTGAGGGGGCACTGCCGCCGATAGGGCCATCCACAGCGGAATGGCCGGGAAGGAGCGCACCAGCTCGATCAGGCGCTGGATCAACTCGTCGATCCAACCGCCGTAGTAGCCTGACGCGATGCCCAGCACCGATCCAAAAGTGAGGCTCATCAGCACGCCGAGCAAACCGATAGTCAGCGAAACCTGGCTCCCATAAAGCACCCGCGAGAACATATCGCGCCCCTGGCGGTCGGTTCCCAGCAGGGAGACGATCCCCTCCGGTGTCAGGAACAGGTGCACGTCCGTCTCAATCAAGCCAAAGAGTTTGTACGGCTCACCCCTGGCGAAGAAACGGATCGGGATGATCACGTCCGGGTTGGGCGTGTAAATCTTCCGCAGGTTCTCGTCGACCTCCAACTCCACGTCGTAGACGTAGGGTTGGAACTTCCCATCGTGGAACAGGTGCACGCGCTGCGGGGGCATATAAATGTACTTGACGAATCGCGTGCTGAGCGTGTACGGCGCAACAAACCCAGCGCGGTCAGGTAATACAGCAGGATGATGACTCCCCCGATGATCGCCACTTTGTTGCGGACGAACTTGCGCCACATGAGCTGCCACTGAGAAGCGGCGAAGGTTGCCATAAGCGATTCGTCGTCTGCCTCAGCGTTCGCGAAATCCTTGGCGGTGCCTGTGTGCTGCTCGTACAGCTCGAATAATTTCCTGGACTGCGCCTCGTAATCGATCATGTGTACCTAATCCTTGGGTCGGCCCAGGCGAGGGCGATGTCGGCCAGCAGGTTGGCGAACATGAGCAGCAGACTCATAAAGAGCAAAAAACCCCCGGCCAGATACATGTCCTGGCTGAGAAGGGAGCGCAGGAGCAGGGGGCCGGTGGTCGGGATCGACATCACGATGCCCACAATGGTTGATTCCGAGATAATCTTGGGTACTTCCATCGCCATCACGCTGATCAGCGGGTTGATCGCTACCCTCACGCCGTACTTGTTGATGACCTTACGCTCGGGAAGTCCTTTGGCGCGGGCGGTGGTGATGTACTGCTGCCCCAACACGTCCAGCAGGTTGCCCCGCATGATGCGCTGAAGCTGCGCTGTGCTTGCCAGGCCCAGGATGACCGCCGGGGGCCACAGATGGTTGAGGTAGTCCAGCGCCTTTGCCACGCTCATCGGCTGGCCTGAAAATTTGATGGCCTGGACCCCACCCACCGGGATGTGCAGCACCACGATACCCAGGAACATCCAGAGCAGCGCTAACAAGAAGCCCGGCAAAGACAGCCCCAGGAAGCCCAGGAAAGACAGAACGTGGTCGCCGATGGAATATTGGTGCGTCGCCGAGTAGATCCCGATTGGGACGGCAACCACCACCATGAAGACCAGCGACAGCCCACCGACCAGGCAGGTGTAGCCCATTCGTTCCAGCACCAACGGTAGAACCGGGCTGTGCCACTCCAGAGACCAGCCGAAATCCCCACGCGGAAATCCAGAAATCCAGCGAAAGTATTGAGTCGTCCAGGGCTGATCCAGGCCGTAACGCTCCTGCATCAGCTTGACCGTCTCTGTATCCTGTCCCCCGCCGGTTTGGGCGGTCTCGGCTTGCAGCGTGGTGAAGAAATCGCCCGGCGGCAGTTGGATAATGATAAAGGAGATGATCGACACGACGATGAGCGTAGGGATCATCCCTGCTATACGCCTTAGAATATAGGTGACCATGACCGGATACCCTTGAACTAAGCTGGCCTCAGACTGCGTCCATCCGGGGAGTGATCGGGTAGGGGTGGCGGCGGCTTCGCCAGGTGTCACGCCGGGCGGAGGGCTGGGCGCACCCCTACATTCGGATAGACATCCATACTACCATAAGTTAAACTGGTAGCGGTGTGTTCATGCTTCACACCTCGTTGGAGCGAGGAGGGTTTTTAGGCCCTCCTCACTCTGCCTTAACCTCTGCGGTTAACTACTGCTCGATCCAGAACTGCGGCGGATCCATCGTGCCTGGCGTGAAAACCAGCCAGTCTGACGTGTGGTGCTCCATGACGCCGTGGAAGTTGTCTTTGACGACCACGAGTCCTGGGTCCATCCCTACCGTACCGATAGTGAAGAGGCCCTCCGTCGCCAGCCGGACGATCTCCTGCCCGATTTCGAGCTGCGTGTCCGGATCGACGGTGGACTTGTATTGATCGTACAGGTCCATCACTTCCTGGAAGTTGGCAGTGGGTTCTTCACCCTGCGCTCCACCGGTGTTGTACCAGACACCGAACGCCGGTGCCATCCAGGAACGCTCTTGAGGCCGATGTCATTCCAGCCTTCGGTCACCAGCTCTAGGGCGTCGATGCTGGCACCTGAAACCGCGTCAGTCCCTTCGATGATCAGCTCGACAGGCGTGCCGTCTTCGAAAGTGTAGAAGCCATCGGCTCCCATGACCAATCCGACTTCATCCTCCAGCAGCAACTGGGCCTTGTCCGGATCGAACTCAGCATCGAAGTTCTCGATGTCTTCCTGGAACAGCGGCGAGTCGCGCACCACGGTCTCCGTGCGGGGGATGCCCTGGCCCAGGAAGGCGACCTCGTTGATCAGCTCCCGGTCGATAGCCAGCGACAGCGCCTCGCGGAAATGAAGGTTCTGCAGCAGCGCGCGGTACTGCGGATCGTCGTAGCTCTGGTTGGGGAAGAGGGTGATGGTCGAAGCACGCGCCGTGGGCCAAATCAGGGTGTGATAGCCGCCTGCTTCGGCATTCTCCTGGTAGACCGTGTACTTCGCGAAGTCGATGCGGCGGTGCTGCATGTCCAGGTCGCCCGCGATAGCCAGCAGGTTGATGGCCTCGTTATCCTCCACCAGGGTGTAGTGGATGCGGTCGATGTAGGGTAGTTGGTTGCCTTCGGGGTCCACTTTCCAGTAGTAGGGATTGCGCTCGGCCACCATCTCGGTCGCACCGGCCTCCCACTCCGACACGTGCCAGGCGTACATGACGGGCAGGTCGGGGTTGAAGTTGTGTGCTTTCTCCTCAAACTGCTCGTACGTTGCATCCTCGTTATACCGGGGATGGAACTGCTCAAGGTAGTGCCGGGGGGCGAAGAAGCCGAAGCGCTCGGGGCCCAGCGGCCACTGGCCGCCATGGAAGGCCAGCCCAACGGTTTCGGCAAGGCCGTTTGGCCCGGCGAAGATCAGCTTGATGGTGTTGTCGTCGATCTTTTCGAGTGTCATCGGCTCGCCGTCGATGACCCATTCGCCATGAGGGGCAGCGGTGATGTTCTCGTCGTTCTCGATGTCCTCCCACCAGAAGATCACATCGTCGACCGTGAAGGGTTCACCATCCGACCATTTGAGTCCCTCCCGGAAGTGGAGCGTGAGCTCCGTTCCGTCGTCTGACCACGTCCATTCATCCGCCAAGCCGGGTTGGACCGGGTCTTTAGGATCGCGCGGCCAGCGCAGGACAGCGTCGTAGATCAGCCGCCCCAGCGCGTGGAAGTCTGCCACACCCAGGAAAGCCCGGTGCCAGGTGCCACCGTATTGTCCGATCCCGTCGACGGGTTCGACCACCAGCGGATCGACAGGCAGGCGCTCTTCAACGGGGGGTAAGCCCATGTCGGCCAGCATAGGAGCTTCCTGATAGGTGATGGCCATTTCCTCTTCGGGGGCCATCTCTTCTTCGGGGGCCATCTCCTCTTCCGTCGGAGCAGCTTCCTCTTCTGCCGGAGCAGCTTCTTCTTCTGCCGGAGCGGCTTCCTCCTCTGTGGCTGGAGCCGTCGGCTCTGGCAGCGGCGCGGGTGCGCAGGCGGTAAGCACAAAAGCCGCCATCAGGATGCATACAAGCGCGAATTTCAAGGTGGAGCTTGCTTTCAAGCGAAGCATTTTCTAGTCCTCCAATAGTTTTCTCAAGCAGACCTTTTGAGTTAAAAGGCCCACGCATAGGTTCCGGTCCAGGTTTCTATGGTTTGGAATCTTTCGCGGAACCACCTTTATTCGAGATGCGATGTTGCTGGAATCTGCATTGTTGATCTCGAACGGAGGTTACATCTGTCGATCGATAAAACAAGGCTTTTCAATAATTCTGATCGATAGCCCCTTCCCCTTTCACTTAGGCGCCGGTGGTTAGGGCGCACTGGCCCGTACGACGAGGGTGGGCTGGAATATGACCGACTCACAGCCCTCTGAACAGTCTTGTATATGATCCAATAGCAGCTTCATTGCCTGCGCACCCAGTTCGTAACGCGGCACATGGCAGGTCGTCAGCGCCGGGTTGACCAGGGCAGCAAGAGGAATATCATCACAGCCGACGATCGCGACATCGTCAGGGACGGCCCGGCTTAGGGTGCTGCACGCCTGCAGCGCGCCGACGGCAACCAGGTCGTTGAAACAGAACAGAGCCGTAAGCTCTGGATGTGTGGTCAGCAGCTTGAAGGCCGCTTCCCGGCCCCCTTCTACTATTGGCGAACAGGGGTGAATCCATTCGGGGTGGTAATCCAGGCCCGCGGCATGCATAGCTTCGCGGTAACCCTTACACCTGAGATGCCTGCTGTAAGAGGACGATGGCCCGGCCAGGAAGCCAATCGCGCAGTGTCCGGATTGTAATAGATGCCGGGTCATCATTCGTGCGCCAGCCTCGTCATCTACCATCACGACCCCATAGTTTTCTATGACGGGCTGCCGGTTGACTAGCACGGCGGCGGGATAATAGGTTAACGCGCTGCGCAGTTCTTCCTTGTCAAGGCGTGAACTGCATACCACCACGCCGTCCACGCGTTTTTCCTCAAGGGAGCGCAGTACGGTCAGCTCTCGCTGTTTGTCCTCTTCAGTGTTGCAAAGGAAGACATTGTAGCCATTCTCGTAGGCCACGTGTTCTGCGCCGCGTGCCACTTCAGAGAAGAACGGGTTCGCGTTATCAGGTACCACCAGACCCAGCGTACCAGTTTGCTTCGTCACCAGGCCGCGCGCAATATTGCTGGGCCGGTAACCTAATTGCTCGATAACTTCTTGGATGCGTGCGCGGG
>JARRJX010000514.1:0-4205 GCA_037388645.1 Chloroflexota bacterium | reverse complement strand
GCGGCGTTTTCCATCACGTCGAGCGGGGGGGCGGCCCCCGTCCAACGCTCGAAGCTGAGCGCCCCCTGGCGCACCAGCATCCCTAACCCGCCCACCGCCAGGATGCCCGCCGCACGCGCCTGGGCCATCAGGGCGGTGACCGGCGGGTTGTAGACCAGGTCGTACACGCTCAGGCAGGGGGGCAAGGCCGCGCCCTCCATCCAGGGCGACTCCCCGGCGTGGCCGACCATGCCGACCGGCGTGCAGTTGACCACCAGGCAGACGTCGTGCACCAGGCGGTAGAGGTCGGCGTAGCCCACCACGTCCTCGCGCCCGCCGGGGTTGCGGCTGACCATCCAGATGCGGCTCGCGCCCAGGTAGGCGAGCGCGAAGCGCACCGCCCTGGCCGAGCCGCCCGTGCCCAGGATCAGGCAGTTGCTATCCTCAACCTCGATGCCGTGGGCGGCCAGGTCGTCGGCGAAGCCCCGCCAATCGGTGTTGGAGGCGTGCAGGCCGCCATTGGGGAGCAGGGTCAGGGTGTTGGCCGCGCCGATCTGGCGGGCATCGGGATCGACGCCATAGACCTGGGGCAGGGCCATCACCGCCGCCTTGTGGGGGATGGTGACGTTGAAGCCCCGGTAGCCCGCCTGGAGCAGCGCCTCGACCCGCTCTGGCAGGAGGTCGGGCGGGACGGGGATCGACTTGTAATGCCAGTCCATCCCCAACGCCTGGAAGGCGGCGTTGTGCATCGCCGGGGACAGGCTGTATCCCAGCGGCCAGCCGAGCAGCCCAACTTTCTCCGTCACAGCCGAATCCCCGCCCCCAGCCGGGCCAGGGTCTCCGCGAAGCCGGGGTAAGAATCGGCGATGCAGGCGGCGTCGCAGATCAGCGTCTCGCCGTCGGCCACCAGCCCGGCGACGGCCAGCGCCATGCCCAGGCGGTGATCGCCGTGGCTGGACACCGACGCCCCGGATAAGGGCGTCGGCCCATAGATCGCCATGCCGTCGGGGAACTCCTCGACCTCGGCCCCCAGCGTGCGCAGCTCCTGGGCGAGCAGGGCGATGCGATCCACCTCCTTGAGGCGCAGCTCCGCCGCGTTCTTGATGCGGGTCTCGCCCACGGCCTGGGTGGCCGCGACGGCGAGGATGGGCAGCTCGTCAATGGCGCGGACGACCTCGTCACCGGCGACGGTCGTGCCCTGGAGGACGGCATACCGAACGCGCAGCGCCCCGGTCGGCTCGCCGCCCTGCTCGGCGCGCTCCTCGACGCCAATCGACGCGCCCATCCGGGTGAGGATGTCGAGCAGACCGGCGCGGGTGGGGTTGAGGCCCACGCCGGCGATGCGCACGTCCGAGCCGGGCACGATGGCCGCCGCGACGATCAGAAAGGCGGCGGAGGAGAGATCGCCCGGCACGGCCAGGCAGAGCGGCTCCAGGCGGGCGTGATCGGGCGTGAGGTCGATGCGCCGCCCCTCGACGGCGACCTGCGCGCCCATCGCGCGGAGCATGCGCTCGGTGTGGTCACGGCTGGGGCCAAGCTCGACGACGGTGGTCGGCCCCTCGGCGAACAGCCCGGCCAATAGAATGGCGCTTTTGACCTGGGCGCTGGCGACCTCCAGGTGGTGCGTTTCGCCCTTCAGTTGGGCAGGCTCGATGATGAGAGGCGGGTAGCCGCCCACATCGGCGATGCGCGCGCCCATCGCGCGGAGCGGCCTGGTGATCCGGCCCATCGGGCGGCGGCGAAGCTGGGGCGAGCCATCCAGGGCGCTGGGGAAGGGTTGACCGGCGAGCAGCCCGGCCAGCAGGCGCATGGCGGTGCCCGCGTTGGCGCAGTCGAGCGGGCCTGAAGGCGGCTTGAGGTTCCCGCCCTGGAAGGTCAGGCGGCTCCCCTCCTTCCTCACGTCGACGCCCAGCGCCCGGAGCGCTCCCAGCGTCGCCAGGGTATCGCCTGCCTCCAGCCAGCCCTCGATCTGGTTGGTGCCGTGGGCGAGCGCGCCCAGGATCAGGGCGCGGTGGCTGATCGACTTATCGCCCGGCACGCGGGCCTCGCCGGATAACCCGGCCTGTCCTTTAGGGGTGGTGCCTCGAATGGTCAGTGTGTCTGTCATGCGATTGTGTTGACCCTCTTGCAAACAGGGGCGAGCTCAAGGTGAAGCCCATTCAAATTCGCCTGATCGGGCGGTAGGGGCGAGATATATTTCGCCCCTACATGATGCAATTCTCTTTGGGTTCTCCATTATGCGCTCGCCAACGTCGCCTGACTAAAAGCATCAGGCTCAATCTGTGATGGCCGACCGAAGGTCGGTGACAGATGTCGGCTCTTTTTTGAGCCTGCGCGGCTGATCGGACAGCGGTACTGTCCCGCTTCATTATTAATGTCTCGTGTCTTCCCACTCCCGGCGGAAGCGCTGCGCGCCTGATAATAACGCAAGAAGGGCCTGGAGGTCACCCCCCTGGGCGGCATCTTGCAGGCGGTCGAGGGCTTCCCTTGCCTCGGCGAGGGCCTGGTAGATGTCGTCCCGGTTGGCGAGCAGGATGTCGGCCATCATGGCCGGGTCAGACCCGGCGAGGCGCGAGGTATCCCGAAAGCCCGACGCTGCCAGCTCCCACACCGCCGGATCGCCCTCCGCCCGCTGCCCGGCGCTGATCGCCAGGGCCGCCGAGAGCAGGTAGGGAAGGTGGCTGATCGCCGCCGCTACCCGGTCGTGGTGGTCGGCCTCCATCAATATCAATAAAGCCTGCGCACCCACTGCCGAAACGACCTGTTGGGCGGCGTCCAGCGCGGCGGGCGTGGTGCGCGCGGTGCGGCACAAGACGAACCGAGCACCATGATACAACGATGCCTCGGCATGGATCAAGCCCGACACCTCTTTTCCACACATCGGGTGCCCGGCCACCGCGCTTAGTGTGGGGGGGAGGGCGTCCATCGCCGCCACCAGGGGGCGCTTGACGCTGCACACGTCCATCAGCAGCGCGCCGGGTTTCAACAGGTGGCCCAGCTCGCCGACCAGGTGGACGGCGGCCCGCACCGGCGCGGCCACGATCACGAGGTCGGCCCCGGCAGCCAGCCTGAGATCGCCGCCCGCCTCGGCGGCAACCTCGCGCTCCAGGGCGAGTCGACAGGCCGCCGGGTCGCTGTCGACGGCGGAGAGGTGGGCGACCTGCCCCTTCAGCGCCAGGGCGAGCGAGCCGCCCATCAAGCCCAGGCCGACGATGCAGACGCGTTGATCCTTGAGCCTAAAGCCATCCTCGTCCATCGATCAGATGGTGCGCCCGACGGCCTCGGCCACCGCCCGTAATCTCGTGACCAGCTCGGCGAAACGCTCCGGCTTGAGCGACTGGACGCCATCGGACAGGGCGTGCTCCGGGCTGTAATGCACCTCGATAATCAGGCCGTCGGCCCCTGCTGCCGTGGCTCCCAGGGCCACCGCGCCGACGTACTCCCAATGGCCGGTGGCGTGGGAGGGATCGGCGATCACTGGCAGGTGGGTGCGGGCTTTGAGGGCCGGGATGGCGTTGACGTCGAAGGTGTTGCGGGTGTAGGTCTCGAAGGTGCGGATGCCGCGCTCGCAGAGCATGACCAGCGGGTTGCCGCAGGACAGGATGTACTCAGCGGACATCAGCAGTTCCTCCATGGTGCTCATCATGCCGCGCTTGAGCAGCACGGGGAGGTGCGAGCCGCCAACGGCCTTGAGCAGGTTGTAGTTCTGCATGTTGCGCGCTCCGATCTGGAGGACGTTGGCGTACTGGGAGATCAGCGCGACCTGGTCGGGGGCCATCACCTCGGTGACGATGGGCAGGCCAGTCTTCTCGCGGGCCTCGGCCAGCAGCTCCAGCCCTTCCAGCCCTAATCCCTGGAAGCTGTAGGGTGAGGAGCGCGGCTTGAACGCCCCGCCGCGCAGGGCGGTCGCTCCGGCCTCTTTGACGGCGATTGCGGTCTCGACGATCTGCTCGCGGCTTTCCACCGAGCACGGCCCGGCGATCAGGGCGAGCTGTTTGCCCCCTACCTGCAGCCCGTTGAGGGGCACCAGAGTTGGCTCCGGCTGCATGTCGAGGCTTGCCAGCTTATACGGCGCAAGTACATCCACGGTGCGTTCCACTCCTTCCAAAAGCTGAGCCTGGTCACGGCTGAGTGGGCGGTCGTCGCCGACCACCCCGATGATGGTGCGTTCCTCCCCCTGGGAGAGGTGCACCCGGCAGCCCTGGTCTTCGACCCAGGCCACCGCC
>JARRJX010000513.1:0-4410 GCA_037388645.1 Chloroflexota bacterium | reverse complement strand
ACGGCGGCCCTCGTCCGGGCGATGAAGGTGATGGGGGCCGGGCTGGCGGGCGGCGTCTCCTTTATGGAGGACTATACCTATCATTTCGAGCCTGGCAACGAGAAGGTGCTGGGCGCGCACATGCTGGAGATTTGCCCATCGATTGCGGTGGATAGGCCATCGTTAGAGATTCATCCGCTCTCCATCGGCGGGAAGGCCGACCCCGTTCGACTGGTATTCGACACGTCACCCGGCCCAGGCTTGAATGCCTCGCTCATCACGCTGGACGACCGGTTCAGGCTGGTGGTGAACACCCTGGACGTCGTCACACCCGACCAGCCACTGCCCAAACTCCCCGTCGCCAGGAGCGTCTGGCTGCCGCACCCTTCCCTGAAAACAGCCGCCGCCGCCTGGATATTGGCCGGAGGCGCGCACCATACGGGCTTCAGCCAATCGATCACCGTCGAGCATCTGGAGGATTTTGCCGAGATCGCCGGTATGGAATTCCTCCTCATCGACCGGGAGACGACGCTGCGTGCGTTCAAGAAAGAGCTGCGCTGGAACCAGGCTTACTATCGCCTCGCGCGCGGCTTATAAGGGCGTTTTATTAGGCTGCACTGCCCGGCGTGGAACGGGCAACAATCTCTCGTTGACGAATCCTCCTTTTGCCAAACAGCGATAACAATAACGTTATCGTTATCGCCTCGCGCGTGTCGAACGACCGTCCCGACGCAGCTAAAGAAGCCTGGCAGCGCGGGGCGAGGCGGCGCGCGGTGAGGGTATCGGGATTTCCAGCGCCTCGAACCTCGGATACTCTTACGCTTTGAGCTTCTCCATGTGCGGGTCGTAGAGCGGCTCGGCACTGACGACCGCCTTGTGCCGCACGCCGAAGTATTCGACCTCGACTTCGGTCCCCTCGGCGGCATACTCCACCGGCAGATAACCATATAACCATAGGCGATGTATTTGCCGACGCTGTAACCGTAGTTGGCGCTGGTCACGCAGCCGAGCGCGATGCCGTCGACGGAGGGGAAGGTCAGGCAGCACAGCCGCCAGCCGCTTCCAGCACGCCTAGCGGCGAGGCCTGAACTGGCTGGAGCCACAGGCGGCTCTTAACAATGTGATACCCGGCACACCCGAATATATAATTGCGTGCAGGTTTTACTCTGCTCACAGCTAACCAAGGCTAAGGAAAATGGCTGACAACCTGACAACAACCGTTTCATCAAAGAGCCAGACCGTCGAGATCAACCGCTCAAACCCAACCGTGATCATCGGTGAGCGGATCAACCCAACCGGTCGGAAGAAGCTCCAGGCTGCTTTGCAGGAAGGGAACTTCGAGATCGTCCGCAGCGACGCCATCGCCCAGGTCGAGGCCGGGGCGGCCATCCTGGACGTGAACGCCGGTGTCCCCGGTGCCAACGAGCCGGAGCTGCTCAAGCGGGTGATGGGAGAGGTGATCGCGGTGACCGACACGCCGCTCTGCATCGACACGGCTGACCCGGAGGCGCTGGCCGCCGCCCTGAGCGTCTACGAAGGCAAGGCACTGGTCAACTCGGTCAACGGCGAGGAACGCTCCCTGGGGGCGGTGCTGCCGGTAGCCAAAGAACACAACGCGGCTGTGATCGGCCTGTGCATGGACGACAACGGCATCCCCGAAACGCCTGAGCAGCGGCTGGCAGTGGCAGACAAGATCATCGAGCGGGCACCACAACGCGGGCAAGACCGCGCTGGAAACCATCGGCTTGGTGGTCGAGAAGTTCGGCGTCAACATCACAATGGGGGCCAGCAACATCTCGTTTGGCATGCCCGACCGCAAGTACATCAACGCCACCTTCATTGCGATGGCGATCCTGAGCGGGCTGACCTGCCCAATCACCAACCCATTGGAAGAACTGGTCGCGATCGCGGTGAAGGCCGCCGACCTGTCGATGGGTCGGGACGAATACGGGATGGGCTGGATCAGGGCTTACCGCGCCCGCGAGCAGAAAAACGCCAACGCCTGATCACGAGGGAGCACGGATGGGCCACCAGGCCCGCACACATGACCATCCACCTAAAGAACGGATAACCAGCACATGGCCGATTTAGTCCTGGGGATCGACACCGGCGGCACGTACACCGACGGCGCGCTGCTTGAGTATGAGACGCGCCGGATCGTCGACACCACCAAAACGCTGACCACGCATCACGACCTCAAAATCTGCATCCAGGAGGCGCTGGACGCTCTGCTCCCTGATGACCCATCGGCGATCCGGCTGGTGTCGATCTCCACCACGCTGGCGACCAACGCCATCGCCGAAGGGAAGGGCCGCCCGGTGGGCCTCTTCCTGCTGGGTTACGACCCCGATCTGGTCGCAAGCTTCCAGTTTGAGCGTAGCTTCGCCACCACACACTTCCACTACTTCGAGGGGGGACACAACCTGCATGGCGAGCCGCAGGGGCCGCTCGACGTGGATGGCATCGTCCGGCAGGCGCGGGCGCTCCAGAACGAGGTGGAAGCGTTCGCCATCTCCGGGTACTTCAGCCCTTTCAACGCCAGCCACGAGGAGGCCGCCCGCCAGGCACTGGCCGAGGCGGTCGACCAGCCGGTGGTGCTGGGCCACCAGCTCTCCATGCGGCTCAACTCGATCCAGCGGGCAACGACCGCCTCGCTGAACGCCTCGCTGCTCTCGATCCTGGAAGAGTTCCTCTCCGCGATGCGCGCGGCGCTCGACCAGCGTGGGGTGAGCGCGCCGCTGATGGTCGTCCACGGCGACGGCGGGCTGGTGGAAGCCTCGGCGGCGGCAGATCGCCCGGTCGAGACAGTGCATTCCGGCCCAGCGGCCAGCGCGATCGGCGGGCGGTTCCTGGCGAACGTCGAGAAGGCGCTGGTGATCGACATCGGGGGCACGACGACCGACCTGGCGATCCTGGAGGACGGGCAGGTGACGATCCGCGAGGAGGGCACGACGGTGGGCCGCTATAACACGGCGGTGCGCGCGGCCAACGTGCATTCGATCGGCCTGGGCGGGGACAGCTTCATCTCCTTCAACGCCGAAGGCGACCTGGTGGCTGGGCCGGCGCGTGTGGTGCCGATCAGCTACCTGGCCCACACCCAGCCCGCCGTGGCCGACGACCTGCGCCACGCCACCGGACGCCTCCACCGCCGCCCTACCCCGGATCAGGTGGAGTACTGGTTCTTCCAACGGGAGCCGCGCCGCTTCATCGAGGAGGAAAGCACCAGGGCCGCGCTCGACCTACTGCGCAAGGGGCCGATGTCGCTGCCGGTGCTGCTGGAGCGGCTGGGCCTCTTCCACGAGCTTCAGTTCGGCGGCAGGCGGCTGATCCAGGAGGGGATCGTCGGGCGGGCAGCGCTGACCCCCACCGACCTGCTGCACCTGACCGGCGAGTTCGCCCCCTGGGACAGGGGCGCTGCCGAAGAAGCGGCGAGCCTGATCGCCCGCCTGAACAAGCTCACCGTCGAGGAGTTGATCGAATCGACGAAGCGGTTCATCACCGAGCGGATCGTCGCGGAGGTGGTGGCGTTCATATCGGGGCACACGCTGAAGCGCGTCCCCTCATACGTGCCCTACGACGACCTGGGGCTGTGGCTGTTCGAGGAGAGCCTGTACCATAATAGCCCGTACCTGGGCAGCCAGATCTCGCTCAAGATGCCGATCGTGGGCATCGGCGCGCCCGCCGGGATTTTCCTGCCCCGCGTAGCCAAGCTCTTGCAGACCGACCTGATCCTGCCGGAGCACCACGCGGTCGCCAACGCGGTGGGGGCGGTGGCGGGCAGCGTCATGCTGGCCGAGGAAGCGTGGGTGCTGCCTGAGATGCGGGACATGTACGTGACAGGTTACATCGTGCAGGCCGGGGCAGGCCGCTCAAAGTTCTACCGCCTGGAGGACGCGCTGGATTACGCGCGGGGGACGACCCGCGACCGGGCGCTGGAAAAAGCCGACGCGGCGGGGGCGAGCGACCCTCACGTCAGGCTGGAGGAGATCCCCGCCGGGGAGAGCAACTTCCGGGTGCGGGCGCTGGCGGTCGGCAGCCCGCGCCTGGGCCAGGAGGTATGAAGGCTATCACCAAAAGCTGCTGCACTGATGACAGGCAACAGCCAGGCCAGTTTCACTCACTTCCACCAATAGCATGCATGATCGTAGGCTCATCGACATCGCCAGAGAACTCCGCCGTCTTTTCCCGGTCTCTCAGAACCACAATACGGTGGCCGCAGCGCATCACCTCGTCCAACTCTGAGGAAATGAAGACACAAGACTTCCCTTCTTCGGCCAGCGTAAGCACCATTCTCTGGATCTCGGCTTTCGCCCCCACGTCAATACCTCTGGTAGGTTCATCCAGGATCAGAAGGCGCGGGTTCGTGGCAAGCCAGCGAGCAAGAATCTCCTTCTGCTGGTTGCCACCGCTCAGATTCTTGACGGGCTGATC
>JARRJX010000512.1:0-2735 GCA_037388645.1 Chloroflexota bacterium | reverse complement strand
GGCCAGGGTGGGCCACTGCACGCCCAGCCCGTGGCGGTTGGTGAAGGCCGTGCCGCCGAAATACAGGTCTTTGCCGCCCACGTCGGGGAACTGCGGCTCGACGCGGGTCAGCGCGCTCCCGGTGATCCCCTCATAAGGTGAGGCGGAGAGCGCGATCTCGTTAAAGATCAGGGTGGCAACCGGTTTGCCCGGCGGGTGCCCTAGCTGCTCGCCGATCGTCTGGGCGATCGCCCAGACGGCCTGGCTCTCGCCGATCGGCTCGATGGCCTGGTAGAAGCGCTGCACGCGCCGCTCGCCGCTGGTGTAGGTGCCATCCTGTTCGGCAATGCTCTGGGTGGGCAGCACCACGTCGGCCAGCTCGGCGGTCTGTGTCAGGAACATGTCCTGCACGATGATGGTCGCGTGCGTCGCGCGCAGGATGTCCTCCGCCCGCCGGTCGTCAAAGACCGGGTCGGCCCCGGCGATGATGAGGGCCTTCAAGGCGTTATCTTGCAAGGCACGCAGCATACCTTCGTAGCCGAGGCCCGGCTGGGCGAGCGGCTGGTAGCCCGGCCCGAAGGCGTGGTGGACGCCCATGTCGAAAGCGCCCTGGCTGTTCGCCGCGCCCCAGACCACGATCAGGCCGTTATTGGTGCGGCCCACGTGCCCGGTTGCCACCAGCAGGTTGGCCGCCGCCTGGGCAAGCTCCTGGCTGACCGATGCGCCTATCCCATCGCTGCCGACCATCACCACCGCGTTCTCCGCCCCGGCGAAGGCCCTGGCCGCTGCCGACATCGCCCGGCTGGCCGGGAACTTCGCCGCCGCCGAGCGCGTCTCCTCCAGGCCCTCGACCTCGCGGCCTGCCTTGACCCGCTTGCTCAGGCTTCCGAGCATCGCGTTGAGCGCGGCCACCTCGCCGCCAAAATCGTATCGGACGCTGTGCGCGGCGTAGTCGTCGAGCCGCGTCGCGCGCCCGTTGAGCACGATCAGCGCCGCGCCGCGCGCCGCCGCCGCCTTCACCCGCAGCCACCAGATCGGCGCTTCCTGGTGCAGGTCGCAGGCGGCCACCAGGATGGCGTCCCCCGCGCCCAGCTCTTGCAGGTTGGTGCCTCGCCCCACCCCGACCTGGGCAACAAGCTCGGCCCCGGCCATGCGGGCCGGGTAGGCGGCCAGGTTATCGCTGCCCTGAGCGCGGATGAGCTTCTGGAAGGAGAACAGCGACTCATTGCTCAGCCGCCCGCCTGCTATGCCGCCGATATCCGCCCCGGCGGCTTCTAGCTGCGTGATGACTTCTCCCAGTGCTTCCTCCCAGCTCACCTCAATCAATTGGCCGCTCTTGCGCAGCATCGGGCTGATCAGGCGGTCAGGATGCTCCATATAATGGTGGACGAAGCGCGACTTATCGCTGAGCCAGATTTCGTTGACCTGCTCGTTCTGGCGGGGCATCACGCGCTTGATCGTGGCGAGGCCACCAGCCTCGCGGTCGACGCGCGTATCAAAATACATGTTGCTGCCCTCTGGCGTGTGTGAGCAGAGGGTCGCCACCTGCACCATCTCCCAGGGGTGGCGTTAAAGCGGAAATCGGCGGTGGTCAGCGCGCCAACCGGGCAGATGTCGGTTGTATTGCCGGAGAAGATGCTGTCGAACCCCGGCTCGCTGCGGGTGATGATCTGCTGCTTGCGGCCCCGCAGGTCGAAGCCCAGCACCGAGTCGTCGGCGATCTGATCCTGGAAGCGGATGCAGCGCGCGCACTGGACGCAGCGCTCCTGGTCGAGATAGATCAGCCCACCCAAGGGGACGTGTTTGCCCAGGTGCATCCGGTCAGTCCAATACATGCGGGTGGTGCCCGGCCCGTGCCGCATCGTCAGGTTTTGCAGCGGGCACTCGCCGCCCTTGTCACAGATCGGGCAGTCGAGCGGGTGGCTGCTGAGCAGGAATTCCAGGATCTCGCGCCGGGCGTTCTGGACCGTTTCGCTGGTGGTGCGGATCGCCATGCCGTCGACGACGGTCTGGGTGCAGGCGGTCTGCACGCCAGGGAACCAGGCCAGGGCGACCTCGCCGGTCTCGCGGTTGCGGCGCGGCGTCCCCAGCTCGATCAGGCACATCCGGCAGTTGCCGTCATAGCCCAGCTTGGGATGGTAGCAGAATACCGGGATGTCCACGCCGCACTGTTTGGCCGCGTCGATCAGGTTCATCCCGGCGGGAACTTCATATTCGACGTCGTCGATGGTGAGTGTTACCAGATCAGCCATTGCGCTCTCGTTCCAGGTCATCCATTCCTAATCAGTCGCCGGTCACAGGGGCTTCTTCGACGCTCGCCGGGGCGCTCTTCCCGTTAGCGATCAGCTCGTAGTCCGCTTTGAAGTGCTTAATGGTGCCGAGCACCGGGTCAGCCGCGAAATCCCCCAGCGCACAGATACACTTGCCCACCATCTGGGCTGCCACGCTGTTCATCCTGTCCACGTCTTCCATGTCGATCTCGCCCGCTTCCAGCCGGTCGTACAGGCGGCGAAGCCAGTAGGTGCCCTCGCGGCAGGGCGTGCACTGCCCGCACGATTCCTGCGAGAAGAAGTGGATCATCTTGCTGGCCGCCCAGGCCATATTGACCGACTCGTCCAGGATGATCACCGACGCCGACCCCAGGCTGGTGCCAAACGGCTTCAGACTCTCGTAGGTCAGCGGGGTGTCGAGCACCTCGTCGGTGGCGGGCAGCACCATCGCGCTCGCTCCGGCGGGCAGGATCGCCTTGACCGGCA
>JARRJX010000511.1:0-2749 GCA_037388645.1 Chloroflexota bacterium | reverse complement strand
CATTGCTCCTGGCAGCCGCATCCCGGAAGGGCTTCCGGTGCGCTACCGCTCGGCCTTCCCAGCCCGCCAGGCGTCGATCACGTCGATGGCTTCCGGGCTGCCGATCTGCTCAAGCGCGTGCAGGGCGCGCTCGCTGGTCGATCGGTCGTCTGAGTTTAACGCCTTTGTCAGCGCGGGAACTGCCTCCGGGCCGATGGCCTGCAAAGCCCTCACCGCTGCATCCCGCACCTCCCCGCTTTTATCCTGCATCGCCGTCAGCAGGCTGGCCGCTGCTGCGGAGTCTCCGATCTGCGCCAGCGCAACGGCGGCGGCGAGCCGAATCCGGGGGTCGATATCGCTCAGCATGTCCAGCAAGACGGGCACGGCCCGGCGATCTCCCACCTTGCCAAGCGCTTCGGCAGCAATCCGACGGACGTCGCTCACCGGGTCGTTCAGCGCCTCGATCAGGCCGGGCAGCGCCTGGTCGCCGCCGATCTCGCCCAGCGCGCGGGCAGCGGCCAGGCGCATCGCGCTGCGCTCATCCTGAAGCGAGGCGACCAGCCCAGGGGCGGCGGCCTCATCTCCCAGCTCCTTGAGCGCCAGCGCGGCGGCATGGCTGACGGCCAGCCGCGGGCTGCTCAGCTTCTCTACCAGGGCGGGCACCACCGAACGATCCCCGATCGCCCCCAGCGCCTTACCCGCGGCATAACACACCCGGTCTTCCTGGTCGTCAACAGTCGACAACAGACCAGAGACTGCCCGCCGGTCGCCCGCCATGCCCAGCACTTCCGCCGCCATCTGGCGCGTACCCCAATTGGAGTCGCCAAGCGCCTTGAGCATCGCGGGGACGGCTGACTGCCCGATGCGGCCCAGGGCGATCTTGGCCTGCCAATGCACGTCGAAATCGTCGTCGTCCAGCGCTTTAAGAAGCGCCGGTACGGCCACGTCGTTGCCGATCTCCCCCAGCGTTTTCGCCGCTGCCTGGCGCGTCTCCGCGCTGCCCTGCTTAAGCGTCTCCAGCAGTTTGGGGATGATCCGCGCCCCTTCGATCTGCTCCAGCGCGTTGGCTGCCGCCTGCCGGACGTGGTCGGTCTGGTCGTTCAGCGTGTCCAGCAGGTACGGCACGGCAGGCTCCCCAATGGCTACCAGCACTGTCACGGCGGCCTCGGTGACACGGTAATCCTTATCCATCATGGCCGTCACCAGATGGGGAATGACGTCGGTACCCCCCAGGCGGCCCAGCCCTTCAATCGCGGCGATCCGGATGCCGCTGCTTCTATCCGCCAGAGCGTCCACGAGATGGGGGATGTGCTCAGGCTCCTCAAGCAGCCCCAGCGCGACGATCGCCCCCTTGCGAATGTCATACTTGGAGTGCCTTGCCGCGTCGAGCAGGCTGGGAGCTGCTGCATCGCCGTATTCCTTGAGCATCTGAAGCGCATCCGTTTTAACCGCCACGTCTTCAGAAATCAAGCGTACCAAGAGCTGGTGAAACTTGTTTTCCACAGTTGTGCTCCGTATTGCCGGGGTATGGTTGCGGAAGCGAATGCCAGAGGCGATGACACAGTCGATGCGCAGCCAGAGACAGGTGCAACCAGGAACCCCTCCAGCGTAATTCTATCATCACCGGGTTGTTCTCGATAGTTGTCTGGCATCCGCCCGGCATCCCTACGATCCCAGCACTCCTTGATAGACGGCCCAGGTCTCGGCAGCCGCACGCGCCCACGAAAACCGGGCAGCGCGATCCAGTCCGCTCTCACACAGCGAATCGCGCAGACCTTGATCGGCGGTCAGCCGCCCCAAAGCGCCGACTATCTCGTCGACCGCCTCCGGGTCGAAGGTGAGAGCGGCGTCCCCCGCGATCTCCCCCAGGCTTGAGGTCGCGCTGCAAGCGACCGGTGTCCCGCAGGCCATCGGCCCGGAGGCAGTTCCCACGCTGACAAAGGCGTTAAACTCAGACGAACGATCGACCAGCGAGCGCGCCCTGCACGCACTTGAGCAGATCGGCACCCCGGAAGCCCTCGACGTGATCGACGCCTGGCGGGCCGGGAAGGCCGAGCGGTAGCGCCCCGGAAAGGCTTCCGGGGGGCGGCAGCCAGGAGCAATGTCAGGTCGGAGACGGCAGGAATTCATTACCCCTCGCCACCGATTGTCGCTATAATCAACACTCAATCAAGTCAGGTACAGGTAAAATGGGGTTTTTATGGACAACGCCGCCTCAACAAAAGCCAGCGTCGAACAACCGGCTGATGAAGATGTGATCGTCATCCCCAAAACGCTGGCAATCAACGTCGGGATCGCGGTTTTGTTTTTTATCGTAGGAGGGACGGCAGGGCTGCTGGCTGGCCCCTTGCTGCGCGGCGGCGGAAACGCCCCAGCCGCACCAGCAGATGCCCCCGCAGCCGCCATACAGCCGACCGCCCTTCCAGATCGGCTGGATAACGTCAGCGTGGACGACGACCCATTCCTGGGGCCGGAGGACGCGCCGGTCACGATCGTCGAGTTCAGCGATTTTCACTGTCCTTACTGCCAGCGCTTCCACAATGATACGTTGTACGCCCTCCTGGACGAGTACGGCGATGACATCCGCTTCGTCTACCGGGATTTCCCGGTGGTCGGCGGCGAACAGGCCGCCCTGGCTGCCGAATGCGCGAACGCACAGGACGGCTTCTGGGAGTATCACGACGCGCTTTACGCCGATCCCCAGGCGTACAGCACCACGGATGATTTCGTCGAGCTGGCCGAGGCGCAGGGCCTCGACGGGGACGAGTTC
>JARRJX010000510.1:0-5341 GCA_037388645.1 Chloroflexota bacterium | reverse complement strand
GCTGTGGCTGGACTAGAAAATTAAGTTGTTTATAATGAAGAGTGGCCGAAACGAATTTTTGACTCGGTTGTTTGCCCAATAGGGAGAGGTCAACATGCGCATGAGTATTGGCCCGATGGAGCTGTTAATCATCTGCGGTATCCTTGCTTTCTTTCTGGTCATCATCGGAGGAGGCATCGCGCTCGTCGTCGTGCTGACGCGCAAGGACAAGATGAAATCCGACGAGTGATCGCTTAAAATCTCCCTAGCCTTCACCTGAAGGGCTGAAGGAAACCATTCGTCTTAAGCACTTTATTGGTAAAGCGACTTTACTGCCAGATAATTGAAACACAACCTTGTGAGGAATCTGCTTGGACTGGATCGCACCCCCTGACCTGACCATCCCAACCGAACTGCGCGAAGCGGTGGGCGGACACCCCTTAGTGGCCGAAATCCTGGCCCGGCGCGGCATCACCGACGTAGAGACCGCCCGCGCTTTTCTCGACCCGGCCTACTATACTCCCAGCCCACCCGGCGACATCCCCGACCTGCTGGGCAGCGAATCCTGGTGTGGGGCGACTTTGACGTGGACGGCCAGACCTCGACGGCCCTGCTATACGACGCCCTGTGCAACCTGGGGGCGCGGGTGGCCTATCACGTGCCGCACCGGCTCAAACACGGGCACGGGGTGCAGGTCGACGTGCTGATGAACCTGCTGCGCGAGGACGGCATCCGGGTGATCCTGACCTGCGATACAGGCGTGGACGCCCACGAGGCGGTCGACGCGACGAAGGTCAACGGGCTGACGATGCTGATCACCGACCACCATGCCCTGCCCCCCACACTGCCTGACGCGCCGGTCGTCAACCCGCAGCGCCTGCCCAAAGGCCACCCCCTGCGCGACCTGCCAGGGGTGGGCGTCGCCTACATGCTGGTGCAGCAGCTGTACGCGCTGGCCGGGCGCAAAGGGGAAGAGGAACAAGTCCTCGACCTGGTGGCGCTGGGCATCGTCTCGGACGTGGCGACTCAGCGGCTCGACACGCGCTACCTGCTGCAACTGGGGATCGAGTCGCTGCGCAACCCGCGGCGGGTGGGCCTGCAAGCGCTGATGTCCGCCGCGCAGGTCGACCCGGCGAACCTCTCGACGGATACGATCGGCTTCCAGGTGGGGCCGCGCCTGAACGCGCTGGGGCGGCTGGCGGACGCGAGCCTGGCGGTCGAACTATTGACCACGCACGACGTGGCGACCGCCCAACAGATCGCCAACCAGCTCGAAGGGCTGAACGACCAGCGCAAGCAGATCGAGAACCAGATTTACGCGGCGGCGCTGGACGCGGTGCGCGCCGACTCCTCGCTGCTGCAATTCGAAGGGCTGGTGCTGGCCGGGCCGCACTGGCACACAGGCGTGATCGGGATCGTGGCCTCGCGGCTGGTCGAGCAGTACGGCAAGCCGACGGTGATGCTCGCCCTGAACAACGGCAAGGCGGCGCGTGGATCGGCGCGCTCGGTGCCGGGGGTGGACATCGGCGCGTGCATCGCCGCCCAGTCTGATCTCTTGATCAAATACGGCGGGCACCCCGGCGCGGCAGGGCTGTCGCTCGACGCCGACCTGATCCCGCAGTTCCGGCGGCGGCTCTCGAACACGATCGGCGAGACGCGCGACCCCGACGTGCGGATCGGGTACCGGATCGACGGGGAGGTGGCGCTGGGTGAGCTTTCGATGGAGCTGGCCGAGGAATTGAACCGGCTGGCCCCCTTTGGGGAGGGCAATCCGCCGATCCACCTGGTGACGCGCGGGGTGAAGCGGGTGTCTTACGCCGGGTTCGGGGTGAACAACCGGCACCGGCGGGTGGTCGTCGAAGACGAGGCGGGGGTGAGCCACATGGTGACCTGGTGGCGGGGCAGCGAGCACGCCGAGCCGCCCGGCACCTTCGACCTGCTGTACATCCCCCGGATCAACGATTACAAGGGGCGGCGCTCGCTGCAACTGGACTGGGTCGACTACCGGCTGACGCCGGGAAGCGAGGCGGAGGGCGAAGGTAGGATCGAGGTGATCGACCTGCGCGGGGTGGCCGACCCGCTCGCCGCGCTGAATGGGACGGAGGTGGTCGTCTGGGCCGAGGCGCTCTCGGCGCACGAGGAGCTACCCTTCGACCCCGGACAGATCGGGACGCGCTACGACATCGGGCGGGGGGACGACCTGCTGATCTGGACCGCCCCGCCAGGGCCGGACGAGCTGACCCAGGTGCTCGACCGCACCGGGGCGCAGCGGGTGTACATCGTCGCCCAGCACGAGCCGAGCAACGGCCTTGAGGCGTTCCTGCGGCGGCTGGGGGGGCTGGTCAAATACGCCCTGCGCGAATATGGGGGCGAGGTCGAAATCCTGCGGCTGGCCGGGGCAACCGCCCAGCGCGAATTCACGATGCGCCAGGGGTTGGCCTGGATGGCGGCCAAGGGCGAGATCGGGCTGGAATGGCTGGAGGGGGGCCGGGTCAGGCTGGCGAAAGGCGGCCTGCCGGAGCCTGACACCCTGGGGCCGATCTGGGACGACCTGCAAGCCCTGATCGCGGAGGCGGCGGCCTATCGGGCATATTTCCGGAGCAGCGCCGCTATCGGGCGTATTTCCGGAGCAGCGCCGACCTGACGCGCTTCTTCGGAGGTTGACAGCGGATGGCGGCGGAGGCGCATCCCCACCCGGCAGCCTCACGCCGCGTCGGGCTGTGGCTGTTCGCCGCTTTGCTGTGCCTCTACCTGGGCACTGCGGGGGGAGAGTTATTCACCAGCGACGGCGCGGCGATGTTCCGCACCACGCGCGCGCTGGTCGAGCGGGGCACGCTGGCCGTCGAGCTGGACGAGGGGATCCCCCAGATCGCGGTCGGCTGGGATGGCCGCGCCTACAGCCGCTACGACCTGGGCCAGCCGCTGCTGGCGATCCCCTTTTACCTGGCGGGGGCGGTGCTGGGGGCGATCCTGCCCCACGGCGAGCCGCCGGTGGTGGCCTTCCTGGCGCTGACCACGCTCCCCCAGTTCGCGACGGCGCTGACCGGCCTCATTTTTTATCACCTGTGTCTAACCCTCTATGATGACCGGCGGGCGGCGGCGCTGTTGACCCTGTTGTGGGGCACGGGCACGCTGGCCTGGCCGTATTCCAAGTTCTACTTTGCCGAGGCACTGCTGACCCTGTTCCTGGTGCTGGCCTGCTGGCTGTTGATCCGCGCCGGGGGGTGGCGCGGCCTGCTGCTGGCAGGGCTGGCGCTGGGCGGGGCGATTCTCGTGCGCGCCTGGGCGGGCATCTTTGCCCTGCCTTTTGGGATTTACCTGCTGGTCACGGTCGCCAAGGGCGAGGGGCTGTCCTGGGCGACTGTTGGGAAAGCGATTCGGCGGGGCGCGCCGCTGGCGGCGGGCCTGATCCCGGCGCTGGGCGTCTTCCTGTGGCATAACGTGGTGCGCTACCACCACCCGCTGCTGACCGGCTACCAGGGCCAGGGCTTCACCACGCCGTTTCACGTCGGGCTGTACGGGCTGCTGCTCAGCCCAGGGCGGAGCGTGTTCCTCTACGCGCCGCCGACGCTGCTTGGGCTGTTCTCGCTGCGGCGGTTCGGCGCGCGCTTCCCGGCGGTGGCGGCGCTGATCGTCGCCTCATTCGTGACGGTGGTGGCCTTCTTCAGCCCGTGGTGGGGCTGGCACGGGGGGTGGAGCTGGGGGCCGCGCTACCTGGTGACGATGATGCCGCTGCTGGTGCTGCCGATCGGCGTCCACCTGCTGCGGCCCACGCGCCGCTTCCTGATCGTCCTGGGGGCCGTGTGGCTGATCGCTCTTCTGGTCACGATCCCCGGTGTCGGTGTAGACTTTAACGACTACTTCATCGCCGTATACCGGGGCGATTATGCCGTCGAGCAGAAATTGTGGTTCTATCCCAGGCATTCACCGCTCCTCGTTCACTGGGAGTACATCCTGAGCGGGCATCCGCTGGCGCTGATCGGACACCGACTGTCCGCCTACGGGCTGCCCGCCTTCGTCGATTGGGTCACCTATCCGGGGCTGGCCCTGATTTTCGTCTTCTCACTCACCCGCGTGGCGGCGCTCTGCTCCCCACGCGTCACACGGAGGTAAAGGTGGATCAAGCAGTCACCGAGCAGAAGCTCTCATCGAAAGACCTCTTGCTTCAAGAGCGGGTCAGCCAGGCGATCCATGATCTGGTGATGGTACGCGAGACGCGCGCCCCGATCACGGTGCTCGCCCAGGACAGCGTGGTGACTCTTCAAGGTCACGTGCTTTCCGAGATCATGCGGCGGGCCGTCCAATACAAGGCGGCGACCACGCCGGGCGTGACGAAGGTAATCGACGAGATGTACGACGATCCGAGCATCGAGCTGGCCGTCGCCGCCGCGCTGGCGGCGCATGGGACGCTGGCCGGGCGCTCGATCATCACGACCTGCTACCGGGGCGAGGTGACGCTGACGGGGGAGGTCGAGGGCGAGGAGGAGCGGGCCGCCGCGATAGAGACCGCCGCCGGGATCGAGGGCGTGCGGACGGTGGTCGACCACCTCCAGGTCGGCGGTGGCGGTTAGGCGGTTGAAGTTGGAATCTGGATATTGACCGGCCACGCATTCACCTAACACGGAGCGGGGTTAAGATGGACATTGGGATTCCTGCCGAAGTCACGACGGACGAGTTCCGGGTGGGGCTGACCCCGCTTGGGGTCTCGCTGCTGACCCAGGCCGGTCACCGCTGCTACATCGAGCGGGGGGCCGGGGAGGGGGCGGGCTTTACCAACCAGGATTACGAGCGGGCCGGTGGGCTGATCGTCTACGGCGCGCAGGAAGTTTACCGGCGGGCCGAACTGGTGCTCAAGGTGGGCTGCCCGACCCTGGCGGAGCTGGAAGCCACCCCAGAGGGGCAGACGATCTGCGCGTTCTGGCACCTGGCCGCCCGCGCACACGACCTGATCCCGACGCTGGTCGAGCGGCGGATCACGGCGATTGCATACGAAGCCATCCAGACGGACGACGGCAGGATGCCGGTGCTGCACCCGCTGAGCGAGATTGCCGGGCGGATGAGCCCGCAGATCGCGGCCCGCTGGCTGCAAAACGACGGCGGGGGCAGCGGGATACTGATCAGCGGGATCGCCGGTATCCCGCCGGTGACGGTGTGCATCCTAGGGGCGGGGGTGGTCGGCACGAACGCGGCGGTCGCCTTCCAGGGGCTGGGCGCGCGGGTGACGGTGCTGGACATCGACCTGGCACGCCTGCGGCGCATCGAAGGGCAGTTCAGGGGGCAGGTCACGACGATGGTGGCCTACGATTTCAACGTCGCGCGGGCCGTGCGCAGCGCACGGGTGGTGATCGGGGCGGTGCTGGCG
>JARRJX010000509.1:0-2756 GCA_037388645.1 Chloroflexota bacterium | reverse complement strand
CTGCCCGCCGGGGGCGCATCAAACCGGGGGCATTTCAGTATTTCAGCTTATCAGCGGTCAGCTATCAGCAGCAGACACCTGGCGCAAGCCGCTCTGCCAATCAGCAGCATAGAAGTCATGCTACAATGACTGAAGGGATTATAACGAAAGCGGGAGCAGACCATGAAACGGATTCCAGCTATCCTGATCGGGGTGGCAGCGCTCGGCATATTGATAGTCGGCGGGGCGCTGGTCTTTGGGAAGAAGGGGAGCGGCCCCTCGCCCGGCAGCGACGAGCCAGGCGACACGGCCACGCCCACGCCGACCGCCACCGCTACCTCCACACCGACCGCGACAAACACACCAGAATCCGATGAGGAATCTGCGCCGGAGGCGGAGGTGCTTCCCGACCTGACGATCAGCCACACCTGGATCGGGATGGCGGGCTTCAGGGGCGGGTGTGTGGAGGAATACCGCCCGGCGGCGACGACGGTCTGTGTGCGCAACCAGGGCGCGGGGGACGCCGGGGCGTTCGCCGTTCAGATCGGGGAAGGGGTTTATGCGATCGAGGACGGCCTGCTCGCCGGTGAGGAAATCTGCCTGGAGGCGGAAGGGGCGTTCGACCAGGCGATGGCCGACCCGGACGAACAGGTGGCGGAGGCCAACGAGGAAAACAACGCGGTCGACATCCTCATCCCGACGCTGACGCCGCCCTCGCTCTGCACACCCAATCCCGACGCTGCGACGCCAACGCCGGGATAAACGGCTACCTTATACTGGATATCACTCACCCCAGGTTGCCGATGTGCTGCTGGAGATCACGCTGGCGGATGCGGACGTAGTCGTCGGGGATGATCTCAGCCATCTCCTCTTCGGTCAGGCGGATACGGAGGATGTCCAGGGCGTCCTCCGGCGATTCGCCATAGGCCAGCTTTTGCTTGCCGTTCTTCAGGCGGAACAGGTACATGTAGTGCGGGTTGCTGAAGCTGCTCATCGTCTTTATGCCTTGGTCAGCGCGTCCATCGTGGCGGTTTCCTGGCGGCGGGCGTAGGCGTCCAGCCCCCGGTTGATCTCGTCGTCGTACTTCCCGGCCAGCAGTTCGCGGTAGAACTGGTAGTCGACGCCGATCACCTTTTCGTCGTCGGGGAAGCGGTGGTAGTTCTCCTTGGACATCAGGCTCTTGCCCTCGGCGATCAGCTGGTAGCCCAGCGCCGAGCCGGGATAGGGCGCGTAGAACGAGATCGAGGGCAGGACGTGGCGCATGGTCTTGAGCATGCGCATGGTCTTAAAGGCGTCCTCCGGCTCCTCGCCGGGGATGCCGAGCATGATGTTAGCCCAGAAGCGGGGCGGCTGTTTGCCCTCGGCCTCCATCTCGGCGGCGATGCGGTTGAGCAGGTTGATGGTGAACTGGTTGTCTTCCTCGCTGCACTCCTTGTTGAGCAGCTTGAGGATGCGGTCGCTGCCCGATTCGAAGCCGATCGAGATCAGGCTCCAGTTGGTCTGGCGGATCAGCGCCTCGAACAGGTCGGGCCACTGGCGCACCGTATCGGAGCGGGCGGCGGCCCAGTAAGTCCAGGTCTTATTCGCCATCCGGGGGTACTTGTCGATCCACTCCTCCAGCCAGCGCGGGTTCTGGAAGAACATCGAGTCGTGGATGACGACCGAGCCAATCGGCCCGTAGGTCTCGTCCAGGTAGTTCAGCTCCTCGATCACCATCTCGACCGGGCGGCGGCCCATGTTGGGGATGTAGGAGTTCTCGTTGCAGAAGGCGCACTGCCAGGGGCAGACACGGCTGGTGATCAGGGTGGCGACGGGGGGCGGCCCCCAGCCGCATTCCGGCTCCAGCGGCCAGTTGAAATGGCGGGCGAGCTTGCGGCTGGCCGGTTGGGGCCAGAGCGAGCGGTCGATCATCGGCCAATCGGCCATCGACTTCGCGCCGACGCCGAGCGAGACGCGCGGGAAATCGTGGGGGCTGCGGGCGAGGTCGACGATGGTCTGCTCCCCCGGCCCCTGGACGATCTTATCAAACGCCTCGACCGCTTCCATCTCGTCGAGCGCGACGGTGGCGTGCATCCCGCCGGTCAGGACGATACCACCGGGATTGATCTCCTTAAAAATCTCGGCGGCGCGGCGGCCCACCGGGTAGGTGTAGCTGCGGATGTTCATCAGCAGCATGTCGTAGCCTTCCATCTGCTTGCGAAGCTGCCGCCAATGGCTGACGGCGCGCGTCGAGGCAAGGTCGGTCATGACGTCGTTTTCGTGTAAGACTGTGCGCAGCAGGCCGAGGCCGTGATCCTGCCACTGCTCATGCGGCCCGGCAGGGTTCACCAGGTCGCCCAGGTCGCCTAAGTCCAGCCATAGTCGTCTCAAGGTTGGCTCCTTTGGTCTCGTCGCCAAACACGCCGCACAAGTATACCGTGTAGTCCGATCAGCCGTAAAAAATAAGGGCGAGAGTTTCTTCTCGCCCCTAGACCCACAATCCAGGTAGGCCGCACCGCGTGCGGTTCCTGCCAGTTGTCTGGCTATGTTATGCTGAGCGCGCCGCTGCCCGGCTTCCGGACAGGTCCTAGCAGGAGCAGCCGCCGCCGTGCTGCTGGCCCGGCTCGCCCTCGCTGTCGGCGGTGCGGAAGGAGTGCCCGCAGCCACAGCTTGACACGGCGTTCGGGTTGTCGATGGCAAATCCGCCGCCCATCAGGTTATCCACAAAGTCGATGCACGAGCCTTGCAGATAAGGCAGGCTGACCGGGTCGATGATCACCTTGATGCCGCCGACCTCG
>JARRJX010000508.1:0-2764 GCA_037388645.1 Chloroflexota bacterium | reverse complement strand
CAGTTAGGTCCATCACGATTCTGACGCCCTGCCCCGCCGGTTTATTACGTCACAGGCCGCAGCTTTTTTTGAGTATATCATGTGTCCATATTTTGTCAAGTATTTGTACATCGTGCAGCAGCCGAGAGACGTGGCTCAACAATCCGCCGCACCTTCTATCCTTATATTTGATGCGAAAATGGGGCAAAAGTGTGCAAAGGTGGAACAATTAGCGGGGGATTAATCCACACAGGGAGGCATAGAATGGCGGAGCCGCGCTACCCGATACCTGGGGAAACCACCCGGATCGAGATTCGGGTCGTCAACTCGCGCTTCATCGCCACCATCGGCGAGGCGCGGGACGCGGAGGCGGCCAGGGCCTTCGTCGAGCGGGTGCGCGGCGAGTTCTCCGACGCCACCCACAACGTCTACGCCTTCCGCGCCGGGTATGGCGCTTCCGTCACCGAGGGCATGAGCGACGACGGCGAGCCGCCCGGCACGGCGGGCCGCCCGGCGCTGGCCGTGCTGCGCGGGGCAGACCTGGGCGACGTGGCGCTGGTGGTCACGCGGTACTTCGGGGGCACCAAGCTGGGCACGGGCGGGCTGGTTCGGGCCTACACCCAGGCAGCGCAGGAGGCATTGGCGGCCCTGCCCCGCGCCGAGCGAGTCAGCCGCAGGCAGGGCCGCCTGATCGTCCCTTACAGCTTCTACGAGCGCGCCCGGAACCTCGTCCAGGAGCGCGGCGGCGAGCTGGTCGACGAGGGGTTCGCCGCCGAGGTGACTCTGCTGATCAGCGTCCCACAGGACGAAGCTGCCCCCCTGGAGGCGGCGCTGGCCGCGCTCTCCAGCGGGGGGCTGCAAATCGAGTGGTCAGCGGACGAGGTCGATTGACCCCAGGGCGGCGCTACATCGTCCCCGCCACCAGCCCGCCGTCGACCAGCAGCATCTGGCCGGTGAGGTACGAGGCGGCAGGCGAGCACAGGAAGGTGGCGACGTTGGCGAACTCCTGCGGGGTGGCGAACCGGCCCAGGGCGATGCTGGCTGCCTGCCTGGCGATCTCCTCCTCGACGGTCGTGTCGTTCCGGCTGGCGCGGTCTTGCATCAGCTCGTGGGTGCGCTCGGTCTCCGTCCAGCCGGGCAGGATGCTGTTGAAACGGATGCCCTCCGCGCCAAGCTCCCGCGAGAGCGTTTTGGTCAGGCCGATGACCGCCATCCGGACGCTGTTGCTCAGCACCAGGTTGGGGATCGGCTGCTTGACCGAGTAAGAGGTGATCGTCAGCACGGAGGGCACGGTGGAGAGCCGCAGGTGGGGCAGCGCCGCCTGGATCAGGCGCACCGCGCTCAGCAGGGTGATCTCGAAGGCGGACTGCCACACCTCGACGGTGACCTCCTCGAAGGGGCTGGCGGGCGGGCCGCCCGCGTTCGTGATCAGGATGTCCAGCCCCCCATACTCCCCCACGACCCGCTCCATCAGGTGCTCGACGTCCTCTGGCCGGGCCACGTCCGCCGGGACGCCCAGCACGGGGCGGCTGGTCTCGGCCTGGATGGCGTCCGCCGCCGCCGCGATGCGGGCCTCATCCCGCGAGCAGATGGCGACCAGCGCCCCCTCGCGTGAGAGCTGTAGCGCAGCCGCATATCCCAGGCCCTGGCTGGCCGCGGCCACCAGCGCGATACGGTTGTCTAATAAGAGGTCCAAGCCCGTCACTCCTTGCGAGAGATGAGAATCCAGTCTGGTTTAATTCACATTGTATCATCACTGTCAACCGAATCGGCGGCTGCCTGGGAGCGAATCGGCGTGGTATACTCCGCCCCATGTCCGGCCTCTGGAAGCACGCTCGCCCCTATCTGGTCGTCGCCCTGCTGGGCGCGCCGCTGATCTGGCCCCTGCTGCGCCAGGCGGTGCCCTGCACCCACGACGGCCAGCTTTACTATTACCAGACGGCGGCCCTCCAGCACGGCTTTGCGAACAGCCTGATCTACTCCCGCTGGCTGCCGGACGCGGCGCTCGGTTACGGCATTCCGCTGTTCAACTACCGGGAGCCGCTGCCGCGCTACCTGCTGGCCGGGCTGGCCGAGACCGGCCTCCCGGTGCCGCTCGCCCTGAACCTCACGATGGCGCTCTGCCTGCTGGTGACGGGTTTAGGGAGTTACCGCCTGGCGCGCGACGTATTCCAGGACGAAGTGGCCGGTCTGCTCTCCGGCGCGGCGGCGATGGCCGCCCCCTACCTGCTGCTGGACATCTACCGGCGCGGGGCGCTGCCCGAATGCGCCGCGCTGGCGCTCACCCCGTGGGTGTGGTGGGCTTTCTGGCGGATCGGCCAGGGTCACCATAAACGCGCGCCGATCCTGGCCGCGGTCTTGTGGGCGGCACTGATCCTGACCCACAACATCTCGGCCCTGCTGATGGCCCCGGCGCTGCTGGGCTACGCCGCCCTGCTGGCCTATCTGGCCGCCGACCGCCCCCGCGAGCTGCTCTCCCCCCGCCGGTGGCTCAGACCGCTGACCGGCTTCCTGGGCGGGGTCGGGCTGGCCGCCTTCTACTGGATACCGGCCTTCTTCGAAAAAGACCTGATCCAGATCGGCGCGGCGGTCTCGACCCGCAACAACAGCTACCGCTTCAACTTCGTCGGCCTGGGCGATCTGCTCGCCGCGCCCGCCGCGCACAACACGGCGCTGCTCAACCCGCCGCTGCGCATCACCCTCGGCCTGCCGCTCGCCCTGCTGGCGGCGGTCGGGCTGGTCGGCGGCTGGCTGGTTTATCGAGATCGGAGCCGCCGCGTCCACC
>JARRJX010000507.1:0-3261 GCA_037388645.1 Chloroflexota bacterium | reverse complement strand
CGCTCGAGCGCATCAAGTGGTACCTCTGGCACGGGAACGTCTTCCAAGCCCTTAAACATATTGATGATCTTGAGCAGGACCTCGATGCGGCGGCATTTGAGGGTGCTGCCGAGAGACCACGCAAGTTGCTCAAGGCGGTCGAAGAGTTCCACAGCTATGTGTGAGCGTGATCTCGGTAATTGAGGAGGCTATTTGCAAGGAATTTGAGGGAGCGAGAAGCAAGCGTGGTTACCGGCCTGCCGCCGGTGCCCATACAGGGCCAGCAGGGTTATGAGGCCGCCCCACAACCGGGTGGCTCCTATGCCCCGCGAGTCTACCAGCCGCCTGGGCAGCCCTATTATCAGCAGCCGCGCCGCCGGGGCATACCGGTTGGCTGGTTCGCCATCGCCGGTTTGATTGCCGTCGCCTTGACCGTGTTGATGGTCATGGCGTTGGTCAACCCCTTTGGATGGTCGCTGCCGTTTTCCGGGGGCGGTGTGGCTCAAACCGAGGAAGCTACCCAGGTCGCGGAAGCGCCGACCGAGGCAACCGAGGCTCCGACGACGCCCCCTCCGACGGCTGAGCAGGCCCCCACCGAGGAGCCCCTTCCGCCCGCGCCGCCGGGGATGGTGCTGGTCGAGGGCGGTGGGTTCATGCGTGGCGTGAGTGAGGATGAAGCCCAGGCTGCCGCCCTGTCCTGCGTCAACGAGGCGGAGGATAACAACCGCTGCCGCCCCGACTATTTCACCGACGCGCAGCCGGTCGAAGAAGTCCGGCTCAGCCCGTTCTACATCGACGTTACCGAGGTCACTAACCTCGATTATGCGAGCTGTGTCGCCGCCGAGGCCTGCTCGCCGCCTTCCGACGAGCAGTTTTACGCCGACCCGGCCTTCGCTCAGCATCCCGTGGTGTACGTGAGCTGGCAGCAGGCCGTCGACTACTGCACCTGGGCAGGCAAGCGGCTGCCGACCGAGGCGGAGTGGGAGAAGGCCGCCCGCTGGGACCCGGCGACCGGCCAATCGTTTGTTTATCCCTGGGGGGATGAATGGGAGCCGGGCCGGGCCAATACGGCCTCAGCCGGGTTGGGCGGCACCAGCGCGGTGCAGGCTTTCGCCCAGGACATCAGCCCGACCGGGGTGCTCGACATGACGGGCAACGTCAGCGAGTGGATACAGGACTGGTATTATCCTGGATACGAACAACAGGGGACGCTTAACCCGACCGGGCCGGATTCCCAGCCGCTGACCGAGCCGTTCCGTGTTGTGCGAGGAGGGTCGTTCTCAGAAGACCTGTCTGCTTACTCGCGGGCCGGGCACCGTCTCGCGGTGGATCCCACCCAGCAGTCTAGCTGGATTGGCTTCCGCTGCGCGTCGGATGTGGAGGGTGCTGCCCCTCTGGAAGGGGAGACGGTGGAAGAGACGCCGACAGGTGAGGTTCCTGCGGAATCCGCCACCGAGGAAGGCGCTGCGCCTGCCGAGGGCGAAGAGGTGCCAACCGAAACCCCGGTCCCCTGAAACCGCGAATAAAAAGATCAGCCCCGTCCGGTCAGCCAGACGGGGCTTATTGTGTCTATAGGGTGAGGCTCATTCCAGGCTGAGCGTATACCCACCAACCGCAAATACCTTCACACGGATCGTGTGCGTGCCGCTCTGGGCAAGCGTAAAGGTCAGCAGGGTGTCGTGCCCGATGCCGCTGTCAGCTACCAACATGAGCTCGACGCCATCGGGGTTGATCAGCGTGAAGAACGGGTCAGAGCCCTCGGATGCCGTCACATGGATGTTGACGGTCTGTCCGGCTGTGCCCTCGAACAGCCAGTTGTTCGCATCAAAGACCTTGCTGATCTGCCCGGTTACCGTCTGGCCGACACTGATTGTCTGGACGGCCACTGTGTCATAGCCGTCACCGCCGTCGAACGTCACCTGGCCGGAGCTAGGCGGCGGGGGCTGGTTCCCTCCGCTGCCATCACCTGCGCTTGCCGGTGGGGCGGCGGTGCCCGCTGCGGCGGTCAGCACGTCGTTGGGGTCGACATCGCCCCCGCCCATTGCATCGATCGTCGCTTCGACGGCGGTTGCCGAGGCCTCCAGGTCGGGCGCGTTATGCGTCAGGTCGGCGGCGAACTCGGTAAACTGCGCTTCCAGGGTAGGGAGCTGCGCGCTCGCCTCTGTGGCCGCCGCGTCGACTGTCCCCTCCATGCCCCCCAGGCTGATCGACGGGCCGCACGCCAGGATGGCGGCGAATGCGGCCAACGCTGCGATTACAATTGAGTGTTTTCTCCAGGTTTTCATAGGCATATCTGTTTTGAGTGAAGCTGAGCGCTTCTCTATTGATCGGTTTCAACGCGCAGTTGGTAGCCGCCAGCCGAATCGCCCTGTAGGCCACTCGCGCGGCTGACGGCGACCGCATAAGGGCCGTCGTCGGGCAGTTCGAATTCTGCGATCTCGGTCGTCCTTCCCTGGTCGGCCCCGTAGCCGATCTCATTGCCATCCGGGCCAACCAGCAGCAGGTCGGGTTCAAGCCTGGCGTTGATCGGTAGAAGCGAGACGGTCACGATCATCCCTTCGCTGCCGTCAAACGTCCAGAAGTCGAACGGGTTGTCGTCTTCGATCGTCCCGGTTTGGGTCACGTTGAAGTCAATCGGCCTCCCCTCATCCTGTTCCACCGTCAGGCCCCGGAGCCGTCGTATTGGCTGGCGACGATCGTGTAGGTGCCGTCTTCGGGAAGCTGGGCATACAGGACTGAATTGAAGCGCTGCCCGCTGTCGTCGTTGAAGCCGATCTCGTCTCCGTCTGGATTCAACAATACCAGGAAGGTGTCCAGCGAGCCAGATTCCTCCTGCATCGAGACTGTGATCAGGTCTCCCTCCGACCCTTCGAACGTCCAGCGCTCCGCACTGCGCGATCCGGAAATCTGCCCGAATACCGTCTCGCCGTATTGGATGGCACCGCCGCCCTCGCCAATCGCCAGGTCGTTTTCCTCCTGAAACTGGCCTGAGCGGACGGTCAGCTCGTAGCGGCCTGTGCCTCCATACCGGGAGGCGATGATCAGGTAAGTGCCGCTTTCCGCCAGTGTCAGGGTGATGCGGGAGTTATACAGGCCCCCGCTGTCGTCGTCGGTCGCCAGCACGGTTCCATCCGGCCCCAGCAGGGTCAGGTATGGGTCGAGGAAATCGTCCAGCGCCTCCATCGTGATGGTCACCCTGTCGTCTGCCTGTCCGTTGAACTGCCATACCGTGTACGGCACATCTTCGGTCAGTTCGCCGGTCACGGGCTGGTCGAGGGCGAT
>JARRJX010000506.1:0-2771 GCA_037388645.1 Chloroflexota bacterium | reverse complement strand
CGCTGCTCCGAGGGACATCTGCCACCGGATTCCCCCCCAATCGTTAGGACGATGCGGCAGCCCGCACTGCCTGCCCCTCGATAGCAGGGGCGGAGCGAGTTATAGTCCAGCTAGGCGAGTCATCGCCTGGTTTTTGAGTGAGTTAGAATCGGAGGTTATCATGGCCGAGCCGTCGCTGACCGACAGAGCACCCCACGGGCTGATGTTGTTTATGCTGCGCGCCCCGCTGGCCCTCTACCGCCTGGGCTTGGGCGGGCTGCTCGGCGGGCGGTTCGTCCGCCTGAGCCACGTCGGGCGCAAGACGGGCAAGCTGCATCAAACGGTGGTCGAGGTGATCGGCCACGATACCGACACCGACGCCTACTTCATCGCGTCGGGCTGGGGCTACAAGTCGCAGTGGTACCAGAACCTCCAGGCCCATCCGGACATCGACGTGCTGGTGGGCCGACGCCATCTGCATGTTCACGCCCAGACGCTCACGCCCCAGGAAGCGGCGCGCGTCCTGCTGGCCTATCAGAAGCGCCACCCCACCGCCGCCCGCGAGCTGGGCAAAGTCATGGGCATCGACCTGGCGGAGGCCGACGAGGCCGCCCTGCAAAAGGCCGTGCAGGAAAAGCTGCCGGTGCTCGGCCTGTATCCGGCAACCAGCCGCTGATCGGCAAACCTCAAAATCCCGGCCACCAACAGGAAGCCACTCCGACCCTCTGTTGGCTTCCTGAAATAGAGGGAGCCTGCCCCCTTTCCCCCGCTCTGCGGATCTGCCCCCCATTTTTATGGGTGGAACTATTTATACCGCTCAAACGTTAGATTCGGTGCACGATAACTCATGTTGAGAGAGAAAGAGGTCACAGTTACACCGCGATGAAGAGGGTTTTTACAGGTTTACTGCTCGTTTTGATCCTGGCCGGGTGTGCGGCACTGGGTGCCGACTCAGGGGCCGGGCAAACGCCCGCCAGGCAGACGCCCGACAGTCCAACGCCCGCCGATCAGGTAGCTGGCGAGACACCCGACACCCCGCAGCCCGATAGCTCAGCCGCGGAGGCCGCCGCCCGTGAGGCGCTCGCCGCACTGACCGGCTACACTCCGGAGGAGATCGTCACCCAGAGTATCGTCGAGGCCGGATGGCCCGACGCCTGCCTGGGCGTGAGCCAGGAAGGCGTGATGTGCGCGCAGGTGATCACCCCCGGCTATGCGTTCTTCTTTGCCGTGGCGGGGCAGACCTACGAGGTGCGCACCGACCAGTCCGGCGGCGTCGTCCAGATACCGACCGCCTCGCCAGAGGGCGGCGCGTCGGAGGACAGCGTGCTGGTCACGCTGGAGTACGATGCCCGGCTGGCGGGCTGCCAGCGGGTGGTGATCACCGCGCAGGACATCGCCGCCGGGGAATGTGGGGCGGAGCCGACTCTCCGCCCCCTGTCCGAGGACTTCATCACCGACAATCTCGCCTTCTTCCTCACCACCTACGCGCCCTTCAGCGCGGAGACGATGGGCGGCTACCTGGTCTTCAACGGCCAGGGCACGACCGAGGCCACCCCCGCCGAGCAGCGCATGCTGGCCGGGTGGGCGCGGGCGTCGGGTCTGCTCGCCACGGCGGGCGACGAGGGCGGGGCGGCCAGGGTGCCGCTGATGCTGCGCCGCGAGGGCGGCCTGGCCGGTGTCTGCGAGGACGTCACCATCTGGGCCTCCGGCCAAGTGAGCATCACCACCTGCACCGGCGAGAATCTCACTGCCACGCCAGACAGCCGCCTGAACAGCGCCCAGCTTGAGACCCTCTACAGCTGGGTCGACACCTACACCGACGCCGTCGCCGACCTCGACGAGGACGTGCCGGTCGACGGCCTGGCGAACCACCTGGTCTTCAACGGCCTGGGCGACGTGCTGCCCGGCCAGGCGGAGCAGGAGGCGATGCTGGCCTTCGTCGACGAGGTCTATGCCCAGCACGTGGGCTTCCCCACGGTCACCGGCTGCGTGGACGTTGCGCCGGGCAAGGCGCTCTTCAGCGACGAGGGGGCGGGCTACTGCCTGAACTACCCGGAGGGCTTTGAGGTCGCCACCCCGGAGGCGGGTGTGGTCGTCATCGCCGGGCCGGACTACGGGCTGGGCCCGGAGCCGCTGCGCGGGTTCGTCAACATCTCGTCTTTCGACGCCGAAGGCCGCACCGCGCCGGAGATCTCCGATGAGCTGGTCGCGCCCTTCCTGCCCGATATCATGGTCGAGCGGGTGGACGCCCAGTTGGGCGGCGAGCCAGCCGTCGAGATGATCGGCATGCCCGGCCAGGCGCTGTCCTGGCAGGTGGTGGTCGTCCACGGCGACCGCGCTTACCTGCTGGTCTTCTCGCCGCTGGGCGAGGAGTACGGACAGACCACCCTCGACATGGAAGCGCTGTACCAGTCGATCATGACCTCGTTCACCTTCCTGTCTTGAGCGTATCGTATATCCGGGGTCTGTGGAGGAGTGCCGCATTGGCGCGGCGCTCCCTGCCTGCCTCGTCTTTTTGCTGAGCTGACTGGCTGATAAGCTGAAATGCTAACACCCTGAAATGCTATTTTCAATAAGGAGCGATTGGGATGCGTAACTTCAAGCGTTTTATCGTGATGGGGATCGCGCTGGCCCTGGCCGCGCTGGCCTGCAACCTGAACACGGCGGGTCAGCCCCCAGATTCACCCACCGAAGCCCCCCGCGACGCCGCGTCGTCGGGGCCGACGACCGCCGCCGACAATCCGGCCCCCACCGTCGAGCCGACTGTCGAGCCGACTGTCGAGCCGACCGCC
>JARRJX010000505.1:0-2778 GCA_037388645.1 Chloroflexota bacterium | reverse complement strand
GTCGACGATCGGCCAGGAGGGGGCGTCGACCGAGGGGTCGAGCAGCGCGATCGCGTCCGGCGAGTGGTGGAACAACATCCGGAAGCGCGCTTCGCTCTCGTGCAGCGCCTCTTCGGCCTGCCTGCGCTCGCTGATGTCCCGGTCGACCCCCAGCATCAGTTGTTTGCCGTTCAGGTTAACCAGCTTTGCCATAAAGTGGATCGGGTAGGTCGAGCCATCCTTCCGTTGGTGAAGACGCTCGCCGTGGGCCAGCCCCTCCCTTTGGATCCGTCTCAAGAATGCCCGCTGCTCTTCTGGAGTTCCTTGAGTATCGTGCACCACGTCAATTGACTGCCCGATCAGTTCGTCACGTTCGAACCCATTCATAACCAGGAACGCCTCGTTGCAGTCGACAATCGGCCACAAGGGGTCCTCGACTGATGGATCGAGCAGTACGATAGCGTCCGGCGAATCGTGGAACAGCATCCGGAAGCGCTCCTCGCTCTCGTGCAGCGCCTCCTCGGCCCGCTTGCGCTCGGTCATATCGCGAGAGACCCAGACCACCCGGTCGCCCTCCATCGGCGAGATCGAGGCGTTTATCCAGCGCTCTTTCTCGCCCACGGGCAGGCTGTATTCGGCCCTGAGCGTCTTGCCGGTCTCAAGCGCCTCACGGATGTAGCCCAGGAATTCCTCCACTTTGGGCGCTGGGAAGATATCGTGCATCTTCTTTCCCACCAGGTCGGCGGGCAGTTGGAAGGGGAGGTCGTAGTTGGTGTGCGGCACTCTGAGGTAGTGGCCTTCCGAATCGAGCACCATGATGGCGTCGCGCATCGCGGTCAGCACGCCCCGCAGGTCTTCTTCGGCCTGCTTCTGGCTGGTGATGTCACGCAGCAGGAGCACTCGCCCCCTCACCTCGCCGCGCCGGTTGTGCACCGGCGAGACGTGCATCCGGATGTCTCGCGCTTCGCCCTCTGCCTCCAGCTTGAACTCGTGGTCGGCCTCACCCGGCGGGTGTCCTGCCTTGGCGATCTCCGCCCAGGGCGGCAGCACCTGCTCCATCGGCTGGCCGAACAGCTTCTTCGTGGGGGTGTATTCAAGCAGGTGCAGCGCCGCCGGGTTGGCGTCCAGGATTCGGTCACGCGTGTCCAGGACGAACATCGCATCGCCCATGCTCTGGATCACGGTGTGCCGCGCGATCGGGATCACGTCCAGCAGGCGGTAGTGTATCATATTCCAGCTTAAGAACACGCCGGTGAAGGTAAAACCAAACGGTGTCAGGTCCAGGTTTGGGATTGGGCTGAGTTGGCTGATGTACAGGAAGTTCGCCGCCCAGGGCGCTGCCGCCGCGAGCAGCAGCGCGATGACCTGCCCCCGGTAGTGCTGCGGTGAGACGATGAACTCCCGGATGAGCAGGGCCGCTCCGGCCAGCATCAGCAGGTAGGAATAGGCGACGTGCCCCCAGAAGGCTGGCCCGTGAACGACTGCCAGCGCGCCCTCACTGCTCAGCTCGAAGCTGCGCCAGAACAGGTGGTGCAGCGGGTTGGTGGCGGCCATGGTGATCGCCAGCACCGGCTCGACGGCCAGAAAGGCGATATATCGAGGGGTCAGCAGCTTCTCCTGGCCGGTGTACTCCAGGGTGAAGGTGAACCAGGCGGCGGTTGCCATGGTGACGCCCAGGTAGCTGACGACGGTGATGATGAATTTGGCCTGGAGCGTCGGGGAGGCCAGCTCAAGCGCGGAGGTGGCCGTCCAGATCGCCGCGCCGATCATCAGCGTGACAAACGAGGCCATCCCGATCTCCGGCCCCCTTTTCCACTGGTAATATGCCAGGAACCCTGACAGCCCTGCCGCCAGCAGCATCGGGACGACCAGAGGCGTGAATTGTACGTTAAACATCGTCGCACCGTCCTACGTCGCCTTAGAGAGCGCTTTCTCCCTGATCATCCTCACCTGCGAACACGATCTCGAACGCCGTCCTGCCCTCTCGATTAAGCTCCACCGTGCCCCCAAGCTGCTGGGTCAGGCTGTTGACCAGTTGCAGGCCCAGCGATTGCGTGTTGCGGAAGTCCAGCCCTTCGGGGAAGCCCACGCCATCGTCCCAGACGGTCAGCCGGTAGCGCGCCGGGCCTCCGGCTCCGTTCTCGACGGCCATCTCCACCCCGATCACGCCGCCCCGCCCGTTGGGGAAGGCGTGTTTGAGCGCGTTCGAGGCCAGCTCGTTCACGATCAGCCCGCAGGGGATGGCGGTGGTGACGTCCAGGAACACCTCGTCACAGGTGATCTGGAAGCGGGTCCCGTTCGACCCGCTGCTGTAGGATGACGACAGGTAGCGGGTCAGCTCCTGAATGTACTCCGCAAAGTCCACGCGGGCCAGGTCTTCGGAGCGGTAAAGCTGCTCGTGGATCAGGGCCATCGAGCGCACGCGCGTCTGGCTCTCGGTGAACAGCGCGTTGGCTTCTTTGTCCTTGATGGTGCCGGATTGCAGGCTGAGCAGGCTGGAGATGATCTGCAGGTTGTTCTTCACCCGGTGGTGAATCTCCTTCAGCATGATCTCCTTCTCCGCCAGCGACGCCTCGACCTGCTCCTCGGCCATCTTCCGTTCGAGCACCGTCGTGAGCAGCCGCACCAGGTTGCCGTAGAACTGCCGGTCGTGCTCGGAAAACTCGCGCGGGGCAAGGTCGCTGATGTGCATCACGCCGATCAGGCTCCCGCTGCTGTCGATCAGCGGCCAGCAAAGTATGGCCCCCAGACCCAGGTCGGCCAGGCTGCTTTCGATTTGTGGGGGGAGTTGGCCCTGGC
>JARRJX010000504.1:0-2778 GCA_037388645.1 Chloroflexota bacterium | reverse complement strand
CGAGAGGACATCGAGAACAACGTCCGCGATCGCCGGGGTGGCTTCGAGCTGACCCCCGCGCTTGACCGGCTGCGGCGCGAGGATGGCATCTTAGGGGTGGTCGTCGACGGTCAGCGTTTCGACATCGGCATGCCGGAGCACTATCTGGAGACGTTGCGGGCGTTCAGCCAGGGATGATGTGGGGTGTAGTTGGTAGTGAGAATCATTTGATATGACAAAAAAGAAAACGCCGCGTCGAGGCGGTAAGCAGGCTAAGGCTAAGCAGCCCCAGCCGATCCGCAAGCCGCAGATGACGCTTGACTTCAATCCGGAAGTGGTGCGCAACGCCGAGCACGAGCGGGCCGCGCGCCCCCTCACCCCGCTGGGGCTGATCATCCGCCTGCTGCCCGTCTGGGCGCTGCTGATCATGATCCTGATCCTGGAGCCTACCCTCCCGATCCGCGCCGTCGCCGGGATGTTCGGCTGGGCGGCCAAGCTGGTGCCGGGTGTGGTCGAGACCCAGGTGCCCGATCAGGTGTTTGTAGTCGAGGGCGCGCAGGGCATCCAGGTGCAGAGCGAGCTTCCCCCGCCCGATTGGTCGCTCGACATCTCCCCGATCTTCACGGCGGAGGTGCAGCACTGGCGTCAGGACATCGCCAACTGGTCGCTCGCCTACCGCGTGCGCCCCAACATGATCGCCACCCTGATGCAGATCGAATCCTGCGGCGACCCGACCGTCGTCTCGCCCGCCGGGGCGCAGGGCCTTTTCCAGGTGGTTCCCCTCCACTTTGAGGAGGGCGAAGACCCCTTCGACCCCGACACAAACGCCGGGCGCGGGCTGCTCTATTTTGGCGAGATGCTGGCCGCCGCCAACGGGGACGTGGGCCTGGCCTATGCCGCCTATAACGGCGGCCCCTCGGTGCTGGTTAGCTCTCCCTCCGATTGGGACAGCGAGACCCAGAACTACCAGTATTGGAGCAGCGGCATCTACGAGGAGGCCGAGGGCGGCTTCCGGGAAAGCCCGACCCTGATCGAGTGGCTTGAGGCGGGCGGGGCGTCGCTCTGCGCGGACGCTGCCGACGCGTTAGGTTTGTAGAGGAGCCTGCCGAATCTGATCCTGCCGTCAGGAATGTGAAAAACATGCTGCCTCATAAAGTCTATCCCCTCGTGGGATTCGTCTTCGTGTGCGTTGCCTTTTGTTTCCCCTCCGTCGCCAGAGCCGATGCTGCCCCACCACAGGCACCCCCCGGCTCGACAATCGCCACCAACGACTTCGAGACGAACGTCCAGATGGTGTCCGAAGAGGTCGTCATCGACGTGGAAGATTATCACGGCCCCGCGATCAGCCTGGTTGAGGGTCAGGCGGTGGACGAGGGCTATGTGGAAAGCCCGCAGTCCTCGTCGAACACCGTCCTGAGCAATGGCGATATGGTCGGGCACGTCACGGCGACCTTCTCGATGCTGAACCACGGCGACGAGCCGGAGAGTTTCGACGTGTGGTTCCCGATTGGGGCCAACGACGGCTATTTTAACATCGTGACGGTCGTCAACTTCCAGGCCTGGGTGAACGGGAATCTCGTCGAGACCGGTCGTCGGGAGACGGAAGGCGAGTTTGGCGACGTGCTGCCCTGGGCGACCTGGCCGGTTGATTTTCCCGTGGATGAGCAGGTCGAGCTGATGGTGACCTACGACCTGCCCGCCACCTTCGAGTTCCAACGCTATCGGTTTGACTACGTCCTGGAGACCGGCTCAGGCTGGTGGGGCGTGATCGAGTCGGGCACCTTCATATTCCGCTTTCCCTATGACGTCACCGCCGAGAACGTCAGCCTGAGCACCTTTAATCTGGGCGACATCCCCATCGACACCCTCGATGTCTCCGGCCAGGAGATGCGCTGGTCGTTCCGCGGCCTTGAGCCTGATCGGGGTGACAATATTCAGTTGCGGGTGCTCGGCCCATCGGTGTGGGAGGAGATTCTGGCGGCGCGCGCCGAAGTCGATGCCAACCCCGACTCCGCCGAGGTCCAGCTGCGTCTGGCCCACGCCTTGACGGCGGCGATGGGCTTCAAATATGGTGTCGTGTCAGGGGAGTCGTTCGTTCCTGAAGCGGTTCAGGCCTATGAACAGGCGCTGGCGCTTGCTCCCGATGACGTTGAGACATACGTCGACTATCTTGACTTCCTGGTTATGATGGCCGAGCCGGTTGGGCCTTTACCCGACCGGTTTGAGCCGGTGCTCAGGCAGGCGTTGGCGATAGCCCCCAATGACGAGCGCCTCTTGCAGTGGCAGGAGTACGTCGAGCAGCGTGAGGGCTTTTGGGCCACGTCGACCCCCACGCCGCTCACCATGCCGACCCCCACCCCGACCGCCCAGCCGGAGGTAGCGACCATCTCCACGCCAACTCCGACCGCCTTGCCCCCCATCGGCGAAGAGACGGTCGACACGCCCGCGCCGCTCACGCAGGAATCCAGGGGATTCCCTTTCCCTGTGGTGACGGTCGTGCTGTGTGCGGGGCTGGCGCTGGCTGTGCTGATCGTGGCCGCCGTGGTGGTCGTGGTTGTCGTCACCCTTCGCGGGCGGTCTGGAGGTGGAAATTCCTGACCAGATCGTCTGATGTCGACACCGTCTACTCCGTTGGGGAAGAGTCCACTTCAGCGACATTTTATTTCATAGCCCGACGATTTATCGTCGGGCGGCGTCGGCGTCGGCGGCTGATCGAACATCAGCAGACGTTGCCTCATTATTTCGCAAATACTCAACAACCTGCGGCGACGATGAATCCACATCGGGAAAAAGACTAAC
>JARRJX010000503.1:0-2779 GCA_037388645.1 Chloroflexota bacterium | reverse complement strand
CCGGGCTAAACGGCAGGGGGACGAGCTGCGCGCAGTACAAACACTCATCGCGCTATCTGCCTTAAACATCCACGGCTGGATCAAAAAGACCCGGCACTCGCCGGGTCTTTGTTATGCGCACCACCCCAGGCGGCACGCCCGATCACGTCATTTGGCGTCGGTCTTATTCTCGACCTTCTGGTCTTTCACGACCTCGTCGGCCTTGTCGTCTTTCCCGTCTTTTTTGAGATTCTCAGGCCGCTTGAGGGCCTCGGTCCTCTCGTCTTTATCATTATTCGCGCCAGGGCTGAAGGGCTGGGTGAGGAACTTGATCTTAAAATGCACCCGCCCAAAGGAGATGGTATCCCCATCATTCAGCCTGACCGGGACCTCCGCCGAGACGCGCACCCCGTTGTGGAAAGTGCCGTTGGTGCTGTCCAGATCGACCATATACAGGTCGTTCTCGGTGGGGCGGAGCAGCGCGTGCTGGCGCGACACGCCCAGCGACTCCGGCGCGAAGCGCGTCAGGTCGACATCGGGGATCAGCCCGCCCGCCATCCGCCCGACGAACACGTCGTCGTAGATGATCAGGCCGAGGGTCTTGGCCTTGTTCTGAAGCTGAACCCGCCACACCCCGACGAACTTGCCCGACCGCCGCACGGTAGAGGGTACCCGGACGTAGTGGATGCCGTCCTCGTCGGTATCACTCTCCAGCCTGGGTGGGGTGCTCGGCCCGGTCAGCGGGCCGGTGACCAGCCGCGCGGTGGCTTTGGTCAGCCGGGCGTTCAGGTTGAGCACCATCTCGATCAATTCTTCTTTGGAGAGAACGGCCAGTTTTTCCCTGGTGAGGCGTGGTAACGACGGCGAAGTAGGGTTGAAATCCAGATATCTCCTGCCGTTCTTGACCTTCGGGCTATCCGAGTTGTTCTTTTCCGTTGTCTTTTCTATCGACATCACATCCGACCTTACTCAATATGAACTAATGCATCCCGTGTTACCTGCTCGATCACTTCAAAGGCGTCCAGGCTCTCCGTATCGTAGTAGAGGGAGACGATCCCCCAGTTTTCCATTGCCCAGGTGGCGATGTACTGGCCGATCTTGCTGGCCTCGATCCGGCTGGAGATCGTCTGCCGGGCGACCGACTCGGCGGTCTTGATCAAAAACTGCTGCATTCTGCCTGCGTCGACTACTGCTGCCATGCGGTTCCCCCTCCGCACCATTACACCAATCCCCACTCCAATAAACCAGCAGGCCCTGCACACTTCCTGAAATCCCCGACGTTCACACTCTATACCAATTCCTACCCCGGACGTATGGGGAAATCTTTCTATATGGCTGGCACGTTGGTATCTGGATTATAGGATAGGTCGGGGTGGGGCGCACTTTCGCGCTGAGCGCAGCTCGCCCCCCAGCGCATTAGGAAATAGTTACAATAGGGGCCTGACGGCATCATACAATTTAGCGATGCAATTGATTTTCGGGCGGGTGGTTGTGGCGGGCGTACGGAAAGCCCGGACGGTGTTCGCATCGCGTAGGGGGGCGATATATTGAACGTTTACAAATTAATGAGGTGATCAATTTTTCTGGCGGATCGCTCGATTCTTGCGCGCCGACCGCCCCGGCGATCTCCCGGTTGGAGAGGCCTTCGGCGATCAACAACAAAATGTCCCGCTCCCGGTCGGAGAGCGGCTCGACCATCGGGTGGTTATCGGGGCTGTCCATCGGGGTCACCTGCGGGCAAACCGGTTGAAACACTTATGGACATCATAGTTGTTTGATGGCCGGATGACAACCGGTGCGCGGCGCTCTATACATCCTCTTCCCCGGCGGCGACCAGCGCCCCGCGCAGCTTCTCAAGCGAGAGGTTGCCGCCACTCATCACCAGCACGACCGTCCGCCCCTTGAGGCGCTCTTTCAACTGGAGCGCCGCCGCCAGGGTCGAGGCAGCCGCGCCCTCGGCCAGATTGTGGGTGGTCTTCAGCAGCGTAACAATCGCCCGGCGGATGTCATCCTCGCTCACCACGACGAAGTCATCGAGCATCTCTCGCATGATGGCCTGTGTCATCTCAAAGGGCACGCGGGTTGCCAGGCCCTCGGCAAAGGTCTCCATCTTCGCCCCGCTGGCGTCCGCGCCTTTCCAGGCCAGATAGGCAGCGGGGGCCTTCTCCGCCTGCACGCCGATCACCTCGACCGCGGGGTTTACGCCCTTGGCCGCGATGCAGGTGCCAGAGGCCCCACTGCCGCCGCCCACCGGCACGAGGATCGCCTCCACCTCCGGAAGGGATTCGACGATCTCAAGCCCATAGGTGCCCACGCCAGCGATCAAGTATGGCTCGTTGGCGGAGTGGATGAACCGGTAGCCGTGATCTCCAGCCAGCCGGGCGGCGTGCTCCAACGCCTCGTCAAAATCCACCCCGTGAAAGATGATCTCGGCTCCGAACGAGCGGATGGCCGCCACCTTGCCGGGGTTCGAGCCGTGGGGCATGCAGATATAGGAATCTACGCCGAAGGTGCGCGCGCCGTAGGCCACCGACTGCCCATGATTGCCCGTCGAGGCGGCGATCACGCCGCGCCGCCGCTCCTCCGCGCCCAGGTTCGCCACGAGGTTGATCCCGCCCCGCACCTTGAACGCCCCGACCGGCTGGTGATTCTCGTGCTTGACGTACACCTCCGCCGCCAACAGATCGCATAATCCCTGGTAGCGATGCAGGGGTGTGGGGCGCAGATAAGGTGCGATCGTCCGCCGCGCCCGGAACACGTCCGAAAGGGTGGGCACTCCGTTTGCTGACATACATCCCCC
>JARRJX010000502.1:0-2797 GCA_037388645.1 Chloroflexota bacterium | reverse complement strand
CTCAACCGTTTCTTAATGGGGCAGGGCATCGGCAGCCCCGTCGGGCTGATCGTAGTGCTCGGTCAGTAGTTCGTATTCGACAGCCAGGTGGCTGCGCCTGTCACGGCCAGGCTTGCAATTTTACCCCCCAATTGAGAACTTTATTCACGGTTTCGTAAAGCATCGTGTTTCTCCTTAAAATACCCACCCCGTACCTACCCGGTCGATACTACATCGACATGTGTCTTTTTGTTTTCCCCACCCACTCACTCACCCGGATCCCCCCGGTTCCGGTATAATTGCCCGGCAGAGACCGGACACACGTTTAGAGCCTACACCCATGAGCCAGGAAGCCCGCCGCACAAACGCCTATCTCCCGATCGCCCTCTTCATCCTGCTGATCGGGTTCGCCCTGCGGGCGGTCGACCTGACCCGCCTGCCGCTCTACTTCGACGAGATGCAGTACATCTCCCGCGCGCAGTTCGTCTTGCAGGGACACCCCTACGTCGGCGACATCCGTAAGTTCGCCTTTTACCAGTTCCTCAGTCTATACCAGCCCACCGGCCCCGAATCCGCCTGGCTCACGCGGGCGGCGGCGGCGGTGATGGGGACGCTGACGACAGCGTCGTGCGTCGCGCTGGGGCGCGCGCTCTCCAATCGGCGGGTGGGGTTGGTGGCGGGGCTGCTCTATGCGCTGTTGCCCTTCGCCGTCTTCCACGACCGCACCACCCTGGTCGAGCCGCTCCAGGCGGCGCTGCTGACCTTCAGCCTGGCGCTGATGGTCCGGCTGGCCCGGCGGCCCCGTCTCTGGCTGGCGCTGGGGATCGGCCTGCTGTTGGGCTGGGCCTATCTGAGCAAGATATCGACTCTGCCCTACCTGGCGCTGCCGCCGCTGGCGGCGCTCCTGCTGGGGCGCGGTCGTAAAAAGGCGCTGCCCTACTCGGTCGTGAGCGTGCTGACCGCGCTGGGGGTGATCCTGGTGGTGTATCGGCAGATCGTCCGGGCGCTCGCCCCACGTTACACGCTGTTCACCCTGCTCGCCAACCCGGTCGTCGGCATCGCGAATGGGACGGGTGGCGCGCCGACCCTGGCCCGCGACCTGCGCGACTACGCCGAGATCATGTGGATGTACGCCGGTTACGTGGTGATCGGGCTGGTGGTGCTGAGCGCGCTCTGGTTCGTCGTCGAGCGCAGGAAGCGCGCGGCGCTGCTTTTCCTCGCCATCCCCGCGCTCGGCTTTGCCGTCCCGGTGATCCTCTCCGGAGGGGCCGACGCCGAGGTGATGGTGCCCCGCTATTTCGTGCCGACGGTCGCCCCCCTGGCGGCGCTGGCGGCGCTCTCGCTGGGCCTGCTGGTGGCACGGCTGGACGCGCGCAGGCCGGGTGCCGGGCGCTGGCTGGCGGTGCCTCTGCTGGCGCTGGCGCTGATCCCGGCGCTGAATTTCGACCTCAGACTGATCCGCGACCCGGCCAGCGCGCCGCTCTATAAGTCGCAGCGCGTGAACTTCGTCAGCGGGTGGGGCAGCGGCACCGGGCTGCCGGAGATCGCCGCCTATCTGCTCCGCGAGTCGGACGGCGGGCAGGTTCCAATCCGGGTGATGGGCTATGGCAAGTCGGTGTTGTGGATGCAGGCGTATATCGGGCCGCGCCTGGGCACGCAGGAATACATCAGCACCCAATCCAACCGCCAGCGTCAGCGCATCGCCCGCTGGCTGGGCGCGGGAGACGGAGTCTATTTCCTGGTGGGAGACTTCGACGACCTGTTGAACTCCCCCCCGCACTTCACCCAGCGGGAATTGATGGGCGTCTTTGATACGGCCATGTTCGGCCCGATGGGGCTGATCAAGGTGGTGGGGGCGACCGGCCCGCTGGCCGACGACGTGTACAACCAACGGGTAGCCGCCCCTGAGCAGATGACGGCGGATTACGAGCATCTGGCCGCCTCGCTCTCTGCCTCGATGGGGGGCGGTGACCATCCCATCCTGGTCTTCCCACCGGAGCACGCAGCCCTGCTGGGCGAGCTGACCGGGCGGACGGTTCAGCCGCTGCGGCCAGGGATCTGGCCCGCCGGGGTCGAGACCATGGAGAAGGCGTTGGAGGCGCTTCAACTGGGCGAGGCGGGCGGCCCGGTCGACGCGATCCTGGTGGACGAGGCGGCGGCCACGCCCGATCAGATCGTGGCGCTGGCGCTCCAGCGCCATCTCTATGGCACCGGGGAGGAGTGGTTCGGGCTGCTGCACCGGATCAGCTACGTGACCGGCCCCGCCGACCCGCCGATGGAGCCGCTCGACGCCGCCTATGAGCGCGTCATCCATCTCAGGCGCGGGCTGGTGCTCGATCGGGCCGTCCGAGCCGGTGAGCCGGTGCGGATCGCGCTGGCCTGGGAGACGGAGGAGCCGATTGCCGATTCGTTCCGGGTGTTCGCGCACGTCATAGACGAAGGGGGCAAGCTGCGCGCCCAGCACGACATGATCCCCGGCGGCGGGCTGTTCCCGATGACCTACTGGGAGCCGGGCGTGGAGGTGGTCGACCGCTTCGCGGTGATCCTGCCGCCCGACCTGCCGCCGGGCACGTATGAAGTCCGGGTCGGCATCTACCATCCGGGGAACGGGCTGCGCCTCCCGGTGACGGCGGGCGGCGAGACGGGGCCGGATTACGTCGTCGTGGGCCGGTTCACCGTGGAAGAATGAGGGTTTGCGCTCACTTGGCCCGCAACTTGAGCGGCTGAAGGGTCGCTGTGGGCTCGTCACGTCCGCGCGCGGCGAGCAGGGTTGGGCGGCTGCGCCACCACAGCCAGGCAGTCTGGGTGGCATAGGCGG
>JARRJX010000501.1:3399-3992 GCA_037388645.1 Chloroflexota bacterium | reverse complement strand
TTTAGAATCGACCGCATCATGGTGACGAAATGATCATCTTTTACGAGTTGATCAAACGTCAACACCAAGTCCTTGCTGTCGGAAGCCTCAACGCGCGACAAAAGCGGGGACAAATAATCCCCCTTGTCCACAGACACCAGATAACGCAGGGCGGGATAATCGTCCCGTATCACCTCGGAAATCGGCAAGGTCCTGAATGCATTTTGCCCCAGATCGACCAGGTCCACGAAATGCTGCGAGTATTTGCGGATCTTGCGCGCGCCCACCTCCGGCCTCAACTGCGGGTGGCTGAGGGCGACGATGCGCGGATAATCGTTGGCCACCCGGTCCACAGCTCGCGTACCCAAACCCCATACCAGCCGCAAAAAGCCATCCTCCCGCCGGATTCTCGGGTTCCAGCGAAAGGGATTGCGGCTGTAGGCGACGCCGGCCACCATCGGGAAATGATAATTCCGGAAGGGTGTACCCTGCACCTTCTGGATCAAGACCGCCATACGCTCATCATAGTCGATCAAACCCATGCGTTGCCGGTACAGCAAGGCATCGGGGCTCAGCACGCTGGCATAGACGCGCTTGATCGCGTTCAGCAGAGC